>CAZCRB010000004.1:0-35192 GCA_964500985.1 uncultured Eubacteriales bacterium | reverse complement strand
ACGTGCAGCTCGCGAAGACCGGCAGGTCGGTCACGCTCTTGGCCGCGAGCACCGCGCAGCGCGCCTCGGCGATGTCGGTCATCGTCTCGATGAAGATCGCGTCGGGCGCCTCGGCGGCCAGGGCCGCGGCCTGCTCGGCGAACGCCGCGAAGACCTCCTCGAACGTGGCGGTGCCGAGCGGCTCCATCACAAGCCCGGTCGGCCCCATGTCAGCGAGCACGTGCGGCGCCCCGTAGAGTTTCGCGAGCTTGACCGCCGCCCGGTTGAACTCCGCGACACGGTCGGCGTACCCGTACTCGGCGAGCTTGGGTCCGCTGCCGCCAAAGGTGTTGGTGATCGCGCAGTCGCTGCCGGCCAGCTGGTAGAGCCGCAACACCTGACCGACCATGTCGGGCGCCGTGACGTTGAGCAGCTCGGGGCACGAGCCCGGCAGCATGCCCGCGCGCTGCAGCATCGTCCCCATGGCTCCATCGAGCACGAGCACCTCTCGGCCGAGCCTCATCATGATGTCAGGCATGCTCAGTCCTTCGTTTCGCGAGCGGGCTGTCCCGCTCGACCGTCGTCACGTCCCGCATCGTCCTTCTTCCCCGCGAGATAGCTCACGGCCATGATCCACATCGCGATCAAGAACATCGCCGCCAGAACCGCCAGCTCGAAGAGCGTGCCCGGCCCGTACGCGACCAGGAACCTCTGAAGGTCGCCGGTGACCGCGGCCCAGCCGATCAGCCCGAGCGTCCCGATCACGCCCGCCCACGTCCAGAACCGCAGATACCGCTGTGCGGCAGCCTTGCCCCGCGTGGACCCGACCACGTACACGAGCGCCAGCGCCGTCCCCACGAGCAGGACGAACGCGCACCCCAAGGGAACGAACTCGAAACGCCACATCTGTGCGTAGCCGAAGTACACGTCGCTCCCTAGAACGTCAGCGTGATCGCGCGCCGGGGGCAGGCGATGACGCAGGCCTCGCAGTACACACACTTGTCCTTGGAGAACACGAGCGATTCACCGTCGAGCGCGAGCGCCTCGGGCTTGCACACCGCGGTACACAGCCCGCAGACCACGCAGCGCTCGTCGTCGAGACAGATGTCAGCGGCGGCCTCGGTGACGGCCAGACCCTGGCTCTCCAGAAACGCGATACCGCTCTCGATGCTGTCCTTGCGCCCCGTCACCTCGACGAGCATCCGGCCCTCGATGCCGGGCTGGATCTGTGCGCGCAAGATGTTGGGGACCACGTCGTAGTCCTTGACGAGGTGGTAGACCACCGGCTTGAGCGACTGACGCGGCGGGAACCTCAGATCGAGGCGCTTGCGGCTCATCTAGATCGCCTCCCCGGAACGGATCTCCAGCGGCTTGACGCCCTGGGCGCCCGGCTGCGGGAGTTGCTGGATCGGAGCGCTCAGCGTGTAGCCCTCGCTCACCCAACGCTTGAGCTCGGCGGCGATCCTGCGCGCCACCTTCAGCGAGGAGATCGGTCCGGTGGGGATCTTCTTGCCCTCGATCTCGATCTCGCCGCTGCGCAGCTGGGCGTAGGTGACGCGCCCGAGCGCGGGCCTGCTGCGGCGCTGTACGCCGTAGTCGAACACCGTGGCCGAGATGTCGGCGTCGGTCAGGGCGAGCGTCTCGGCGATCTGTTCGTCGAGCACCGGGATCGGCACGCCGATCCCCACGAACGCCGAGACCCCGTAGTTCGTCATGGTCGCGGCGCCGAAGAACTCGGGCGAGGCCTGCTTGAGATCGGCGATGACGGCGATCGTACCCGCGGGTGCGACCGGCACGCCGTGCTCGTCGCGTGCCTGATTGGGGTTGTGCTGCGTGCCTTCCCAGGCCACGAAGCCCGGGGCCCCCGCGACGAAGCAGCGCGTCCCGATGCCGATCGTGCGATACGTCGGGTCGTTGAGCAACGGCGAGAGGGCCCCCGCCGAGCAGTACGTCGCGTTTCCGAGACGCGGCAGCAGCGGCCCGAGGTAGGTGTGCAACACCCGGTCGCCACTGTTCACGGCGACCGCGTAGTTCTGGTACGCGTTGCGCGGGTTGAAGAAGTACGCCTGGTTCAGGTCGTCGAGCGTCACCCAGGTGTCGATCTCGGTTCGCGGGTAGCAGTCCGTCCCCGGGCCGGTGGCCTTGAGGCGGACCGCCTTGCCCCGGATCAGGTCCTCCACGACGTGAGCCCCGCCGTACTCGATGCCGCGCGTGACCGATGGCTCGGTGATCCCGAGGTACGTGTCGACCGCCGCCGCTCCGCCACTGGCCGGGACGTCGTTGAGCGCGATGGACCCCATCTTGATGGGGGGATCGGAGTGCCCGAAGTTGAGGAAGACACCGCTTGAGCACATCGGGCCGAACGTCCCCGTCGTGACGACATCCACCTTTGCCGCGGCCTTCTTCACGCCCTCGTCGGCGGCGAGCAGCGCGAACTCCTCGGCCGTCATGACGACGGCATCCCCTCGCGCGATGCGGGAGTTGATCTCCTCCCAGGACTTGGCCATCTCAAACCACCTCCGCATATGAAAAAGCACGCCTCCCGCCCGACAGGACTGCCAGGGCGAGAAACGCGCTCGCGCGTCTTTCGCGGTACCACCCGACTTCGCCGCCGACTCTCGCCGGGCGACCTCTTCGAGCACGGGGCCGGTGGTGCGCGGTGCTCGCGGCGCAGGAGACGTTCCTCCGCGAGTGACCCGATGCTCTCTGCCCGAGGTAACGGGGGCGTCCGTCCGGCATTACCGCGCGCCTGTCACGGCGCGTTTCCTCCGAAAGCCTCCGGGGCCATGTTCCGCAGAAGTCCGGTCACCGGTTCTCAGCTACCCCGGTTCTCTGGCTGACCGTGCCGCCTGCGTACTCATCCCCATCGTCGGCCGATGTGAGTTTGTCGGCAAATCATACCCGCGTGACACGCGGCGGGTCAAAACGTCGCGCACGACCGCTACAGGCAATGGAGCCGCCACAGCGCGGCGGTGATGATCTCGTCGTGGTCGAACGCCAGCTCGTGCGGCAGCTCGTCGGCGAAGAACCAGCGCGCCTCGGCTGCGTCGTCGCCCGGGACCACGGTCTGCTCTTCGAGACCTGCATCGGCAAGAAACACCGCGGTCACGGTCCAGCCCCGCGGGTCGCGACCGGGGTCGCCCCACGCGCCCACCGGCACGAGCGGCCCCTCCCAGATCAACCCGGTCTCCTCGGCCAACTCGCGGCGGGCGGCCTCAACGGGCCGCTCGCCCTCGTCCACGAAACCGCCGGGCAGCGCCCAGCACCCGGCGAACGGTTCAGCCCCGCGCCTGACCAGCAGCACCTTGCGCGCCGCTGACGGGCCGCAGAAGACGACCGTGTCGCACGTGAACGCCGGACGTGGATACTCGTAGGTGTAGTCCATGACCCCAGTGTAGTCTCAGTCGTCGTCCCCGCGCCACACGTGGAGTAGACTCGGGAACCCGCCCATCCGCACGCAGGCAGGAGCCTTGTCTTGTCGTCACGCGCACGCGTCATCGCATCGATGCTCACGCTCTACATCGTGTGGGGCACCACCTACCTCGGTATCAAGGTGGGGCTGGACGCGAACCTGCCGCCCGCGCTGTTCGCGGCGATGCGGCTGCTTCCCGCGGCGGCGATCATGTTCGCGCTCGCCCGCGCACGCGGCGTGAACCTGCGCCCGACCGCGCCGGACCTGCGGGTCGTCCTGGTCGTGGGCGTGCTGCTGCTCGTGGGCGGCCAGTACGGCACCATGCTCGCCGAACAGTTCGTCCCCTCCGGGCTCTCGGCGCTCGTGGTGGCGCTCGTGCCTCTGTGGATCGCGCTGGCCGAATCGGCGTTCCCGGACATGCAACGCCCGAGCGCGCTGGGCTGGACCGGATTGGCCGTCGGCTTCTCGGGCCTCGCGATCCTCATCGCGCCGCGGCTCACCGGGGTCGCGACGGGCACGCGCGAGATGCTCGGGATCGGGCTGCAGGTGCTGGCGACGTGGCTGTGGACGGCCGGCTCGGTGTACAGCAAGCGCAACCCCGTCAAAGCCGACTCCATGGTCGTGACCGCGTGGCAGATGCTGGTCGCCGGCGCGGTCACGCTCGTCATCGGCACGCTGCTTGGCGAGTGGTCGAATCTCCAGATCACTCCCAAAGGGGCCTGGGCGATCGTGTATCTGACCGTGTTCGGCAGCTGCGTGGCCTTCACCGCGTTCGTCTACGCGCTCAAGCACCTGCCCGCGAGCAAGGTCATGACCTACGCGTACGTGAATCCGGTGATAGCAGTGTTCGCCGGCTGGGCTGCCGGCATGATCGGGATCGTTCCGCCCGAGCCGGTCACCTGGTCGGTGCTCATCGGGATGGTCGTCATCGTCGCGGGCGTCGCACTCACCACCACCGCGCCGACCCTGCCGCCGCGCCGTGCCGCAATCGACCCCGCCTCAAGAACCTCCGACATCGAGGCCGAACCGAGCGAGGTCTGACCGGCGCCTTCGCGCCCGGCGCGAGTGGCCCCGGACGCGCTACCGGGCAACGATCACGAGAATGAACACGAGGCCACCGGACTGCAGCCTCTCGCCTGCTGCGGGCTGCTGCTCGTAGACCTTGTTCACCGGCGCGCCGTCGAGGGGCTGAAGCATGGGTCGGACCTCGAGCCCGGCCGCTTCGATCTTCGAGGTCGCCTGCGCCTGCGTGAGACCAAGCACGTTGGGGACGGTCACCAGCTTGGCCGACTTCTTCCCCAGCGAGATGGTCACGTTGATGACGGTGCCGGGCTCGGCCGGATCGCCGGGCGCCGGATCCTGCATGAACACGACGCCCTGGGCAGCGGTGTCGGAGTAGCTCTCGGACACCGAGACCTGGTATCCGCCCCGGTTGCCGGTCGTGATCGCCTCGTCCTCCGTCAGCCCCATGAGGTCGGGCGCCTCGGGGCCGCTCGCGTCCGTGCCCGCTCCCGGGCCGCCGACCCCAAGATCGACGTCGGTCGCGACCTGCACCACCACAAAAGCGCCGCTCTCCACTCGCGAGCCGCCCTTTGGCTGCTGAGAGACGATCGAACCGGCAGGTGCCACCACGTCGTAGGAGATCTCGGTCTCGGGGACGAGTCCGGCCTTCTCGATCGCGGCGCGCGCCTCGCGCTCGGTCATCCCCACGACATCGGGGACGACCACCTTGCCGGCTTTGATGACGGCGACGCCCGAGTCCTGCGGCGTCTTCCAGTCCCAGTTGCGCCACAGGAGCCATGCCACCAGCAGAAGAACGATGAGCAGCACGAGCCAAGGAAGCCACACGAGGCCCTTGCGCTCCTCGGTGTCATCCTGTTCGGGCTGCGGGTTGGCGGTCAGCTCTTCGTCGGGCATCTGTCCCCCATGAGTATCGGGGCTCGCGCGTACCCGTCCAGCATACCGCGAGACGGCGCGCGTTCATACTGCGCAAGCCGTAGCGCTACACGCCATCTCCATATCGGGTTCATCGGCGCTTCGCACTCGACGGCGATACTCACCTCAGGAACCGTCGCCCTCCCCCTCCCGTCCACGACGGTTCCCTTCGGCAGAGGGTGGTGAGTAGGATGGCGTTCGCACTGATCGCACTGGCGGCCTTCGCGGTGTTCGTGGTTATGGCAGTAGCCACGAATCCGTCCGCACTGTCAGCGGCGGCGACCGCCGTCTCGCGCCCGACTTCTCCCGTAGACGAAGCGGAGCGAATCCTCGCCCGCCGCTACGTCCGCGGCGAGTTGGATGCTCAGGAGTACGAGCGCATGCTCGCTGTTCTCCGCCGATAGAAGGGTCCCTACGGCGTTGTCCCGCGCCGTTCCCTTCCCCTCCTTGTGCGAAGCGACCCGGTACCCCTGCCGGGTCGCTTCGTGTCTGGGCACCCTCATCGCGGTGTCGGGCCAAGAACCGCCGGGTCCGGCGTCCGGCACGGGGTAGAATCGCACCATTCATGTGGCGCGCCCGCCGCGCGCCCGCCCAAGCCACCGGGGTGCGGACCAGTTGTCTTCCGCGTTGCTCAGATCTCTGAGGTACATGCGCGCCTATTGGTGGGCGGCGGCGCTCGGCGTCGTCTTCGTCTTGCTGTCCACCGTCGCCGACCTCGTCAGCCCTCAACTGCTGCGCCAACTCATCGACGTCGGCATACAAAAGGGCGACACCGCGATCATCACGAGAGACGCGCTCCTGCTCGTGGCCGTATCCGCCCTCGGTGGGGTCGCGACGTTCGCGCAGGGCTACTTCTCCGCGCGCGCCAGCCACGGGGCCGCGTTCGACATGCGCAACTCGATCTTCGACAAGCTCCAGCGCCTGAGCTTCGCCTACCACGACCAGGCCCAGGCGGGCCAGCTCATCACCCGCGTGACCAGTGACGTCGACCTCGTGCGTGACTTTGTCGGCGGAGGGCTGGTTCAGATGGTCTCGGCGGTGCTTCTGTTGCTCGGCGCCGTCCTGTTCTTGGTGCGGCTCGACCCGCGCCTCGCGGTACTGGCACTGCTCATCATCCCGGTCACGGTGACCGTGCTCTTCGTGTTCGTGCGACGGCTGGGGCCGATGTTTCGCGCCTTCCAAGTCAAGCTGGCGGCCCTGAACACGGTGCTGCAAGAGAACGTCGCCGGCGCCCGCGTCGTCCGCGCGTTCGCGCGCGAGCCCTTCGAGACCGAGCGCTTCGACGCCGCCAACCGCGAACTGCTCGGCGTGGGGCTCGAGGTGCGCCACGTCGTCGCCAACGCCTTTCCCCTCCTGTTCAGCGTCGGCACCATCGGGGTCGGCATCGTCACGTGGGCGGGCTCGGTGCAGATACTCGCAGGGACGCTGACCGTCGGTGAGCTCGTCGCTTTCACCAGCTACCTGTTCCTGCTGCTCCAACCGCTGTTCGTCATCGGCTTCGGCGCACAGCAGATCGCCCGCGCCAGCGCTTCCGCCGAGCGCCTGTTCGAGGTGCTCGATGCGCCGGAAGACGTCACCGAGAAACCCGGTGCCCGCGACCTGCCGCGGCTGACCGGCGCCGTGGAGTTCCGCGGCGTCTCGCTTCGCTATCCCGGATCCGACCACGAGACCCTCTCGGAGATCTCGCTGTCGATCCCGCCGGACACCACGGTCGCGGTCGTCGGCGCCACCGGCTCGGGCAAGACGACCCTCGTCAACCTCGTACCGCGCTTCTACGACGCGACCGTCGGACAGGTGCTCGTCGATGGTGTCGACGTGCGGGACGTCACACTCGGCTCTCTGCGCGGCCAGATCGGCTTCGTGATGCAGGACTCAGTGCTCTTCAGCGGCTCGATCCGAGAGAACATCGCCTACGGGCGCCCCGATGCCGCCGAGTCAGACGTCATCGCGGCGGCTCGCTCCGCCGAGGCCCTCGGGTTCATCGAACGGCTTGCCCAGGGGCTCGACACGCGCATCGGGGAGCGCGGCGTGAAGCTCTCCGGGGGGCAACGCCAGCGCATCGCGATCGCGCGTGCGCTGCTCGTCGACCCCCGGATACTCATCATGGACGACTCGACGTCGTCAGTGGACTCGCGCACCGAGGCCGCCATCCGCGAGCGGCTCGATGAGCTCATGACGGGACGCACGACGCTCATCATCGCGCAGCGCCTGTCAACCGCGCGCAAGGCCGACATGGTCGTCGTGCTCGACGGCGGTCGGATCTCCGACGTCGGCACCCACGACGAGCTTCTCGAGCGCAGCTGCCTGTACGCGCAAATCGCCGCGAGCCAGCTCGTGACCGATGGCGGTGAGCGGTGATGGCCGGTCCGAGCGCGTCGCTGAAGTCCCTCGCCAAGAAGGAGCGTCCCACGTCCGCACGCGCCGTAGCCGTGCGGCTCCTGCGCTATCTGCTCGGACACCGCCGCGCGGTCACCACCGGCGTCGCATGGCTCGCCCTCTCCTCGGTCGCCACGGCGGCCACACCGGCACTGACGGGCAAGCTGATCGACACCGCGGTCTCCAACGCCGGAACCGGCGTCAGCGCGCGCGTTCTCCTCGTGCCGGCCCTGCTGCTCGTCAGTGCGACGCTGGCGGGATGGTTCGCCCAGCGGATGCAGATCCTCGACCTGGGAACCGCGGGTCAGAAGGCGCTGTACGAGGTGCGCAGGGATGTCTTTGGCAAGGTGAGCGCCCTGGATGTCGGCTACTTCGAGACCGTGGAGTCGGGCGATCTGATGAGTCGCCTCATCAACGATATCGAGACGATCAACTCATTCCTCTCGCAAGGGCTGCGCCGGCTGATCAGCGCGGCGTTCGCGCTCACGGCGACGCTGATCGCGATGGTGTGGGTCAATTGGGCGCTCGCTTTGGCGACCCTCGTGGCGGTGCCCGTCATGCTCGCGGTGACGAGCCTGTTCGGTATGGCGGCTCGCCGCGCGTTTCAGCGCCGCCAGGAAGCGATCGGCGACGTCTCGGCCACGCTTGCCGAGGAGCTCGCCGGCATCAAGGTCGCGCAGGCGTTCAACCGCACCGACCTGAACCGTCGGCAGTTCTCTGACCGCAACGCCCAGAACCGCGACGCCAACGTGGGCGCGGCGGTGGTGTCCTCGGCGTTCTCGCCCACGCTCGCCGTCATCTCGACCGCAGCGACCGCACTCGTCGCCGCCTTGGGCGGATGGCTCGCGGCGGACCAGATCGTGACCATCGGCGTTGTCGTCGCGTTCCTCAACTACGCTCGGCAGTTCTTCAACGGCGTGACGCAGCTCTCGTCGCTGTACGCCGACACGCAGGCGGCGCTTGCCGGCGGTGAGCGCATCTTCGCGCTGCTCGACACCCCGGTGACCGTTGCCGACGACGATGACGCAATCGAGATCGCGCGCATGGAGGGCGCCATCTCCTACCGAGGCGTTCGATTCGCCTACGCGACCGGTACCGAAGTGCTGCACGGCGTCGACTTCGAGGTCGCCGCCGGCGAGACCGTCGCCATCGTCGGCGCGACCGGTGCCGGCAAGACCACGCTGATCAACCTCGCCCCGCGCTTCTACGATCCGTCCGGCGGCACCGTCAGCATCGATGGCGTCGACCTGAGACGGGTCAAGCTGTCCTCACTGCGCCGTCACTTCGGCATCGTGCTCCAAGACCCGTTCCTGTTCTCGGGGACGGTGGCCGACAACATCCGCTACGGAGATCTCGAGGCGGACGAGGAGCGCGTGCGCGAAGCCGCGACCGCCGCCGGAGCCATCGGGTTCATCGAGACGCTGCCCAACGGATTCGACACGCAGGTCGGCGAACGTGGCGCGACGCTATCCACCGGACAGCGGCAACTCGTCGCGTTCGCGCGGGCGATCCTGCGACGGCCGTCGATCCTGATACTCGACGAGGCCACCTCGTCGGTCGACACGATGACCGAACGGCTCATCCAGGAGGGTCTGCGCTCCCTGCTGCACGGGCGCACGGCCCTGATCATCGCGCATCGTCTATCCACCGTGCGCGACGCCGACCGCATCGTGGTCGTCGAAGACGGGGCCGTCGTCGAGCAGGGCACGTATAGCGAGCTGCTCGCGGCAAACGGACCCTTCGCGCGCCTCCACGAGGCCCAGTTCGGCGACTAGAGCTCCGCTCCTCGCTCCCTTCCACTGCTTCCGCCAGCGCGCGGTCCCGCTGCGAGCCGCTGCACGCTCGCCAGTGCTGCCTTTCTGCACCTCAACCATGACTTGATGGTCAATTCAGGCGCACTACCTGCACAAACGCCGCAACCCTCAACCCGTAGTTGACTATTGACTCGACATATATGTGTACTCTAATATTAGTTACATCATATATCACGTATGGGGGCAATCGCCGTGTCACTGGACCACGCGATACTGGGACTTCTCAGCGAGCGACCTCGCTCGGGCTACGACCTGAAGACGCGGAGCTTCGATGCGACGCTCAGGGGCTTTTGGACCGCCGATCAGGCTCAGATCTATCGGACGCTCGACCGCCTCCAGGAGGCGAAGCTCGTCGCGTCGACCCGGCGTCGTCAGTCCGGGAGGCCGGACCGCAAGGTCTACGAGATCACGCAAGCCGGACGCGAGGCGCTCGGTCAGTGGCTCGCGACAAGCCACGCCACTCCCCCGACGCGCGACCCCTTCCTGCTTCAGCTGTTCTTCTCCGCCTCGCTCACCGACGAGGAGCTGATCGACGTTCTGGAAGCGGCACTCGAAGAGCATCAGTCGCGGCTCGATCAGTTGCACGAGGAGGCCGCGGCCGTCGCGAGCATCCCGGGTACCTCGCAACGCGCAGCCGTGCTTCGACAGACCGCCTTCGATGGTGCGGCAGAGCGGGAACGCGCACTCATCGAGTGGCTTGCGGACTGTATCCGCGCCGTGCGTGAAGGCGCGCTGCCCGGCTCGCAGAGCCAAGGAATCGGTCAGCGGCACCTGTTTGGGGCCGAGCCGGCGTAAGATGGAGCCGGCCCGACAGAGAGGGGTTGGGCGTGAGGATCATTGCCATCGACGCGAGCAGGGGTCGCGGAGTGGTGAGCCGATCCGTCGAACTAGCGGCGCGCTCCGCATCCGCGGCCGGCGCCGAAGTCGACGTCGTGCGGCTCGCCGAGTACGACATCCGCTACTGCACCGGCTGCAAGATGTGCCGCCTCACCGGCGCGTGCAAGATAGACGACGATCTCCCCGCTCTGGTGGAGCGTATCGCCAGCAGTGACGGAGTGATATTCGGCGTCCCCTCGTACTTCCGCAAAGCCGACCGCGCGATGCAGGCCGTATTGGACCGCCTCGCGGGCTACTTCACCGGCAACGGACAGCTAAGGCTTCCCGGGTTCTCCGAGCGGGAGGTGCCGCGCACGCAGGTCGCCCGCGCAGCCCGACGCGCCGTGATCATCACCGCGACGTCGGCCCCCGAGCCGCTCGCGACGTTCTTCGGCTACACGAGCGGCCCGATCCGCGAGCTGCGCACGGCGCTGGGCTCGGGTGGCATACGCACCGTCGGTTCGCTCGCGGTCGCCGGAAGCTGGACGCGACCGGACGCCTTGGACGTGTGGGAGTGCGACAAGGCCGAGTCGCTCGGACGAGTGCTCGCGGGCAAGATCTAGCGCATCTGGCGCTCGCTGAAGCGCTACCCGAGCAGAAGGCTCATGACGCCGTGGCCCGGATCGACGAGCAGGCCCGTCTCCGTCGCCTCGGTCTCGCCGTACGCCTGGGCGCCGTTGTGGGCGATTCCCGGACCCCACACGATGAAGGGCACGGCCTCCCCCACGTGGGTCTTGAGCGCTATCGGCGTCGGGTGGTCGGGCATCGCAAGGATACGGATCTCCTCGGCGCACCGCCGCACGCGGGAGAGCACCTCGCGGTCGATCGCCTCGATGGCGTCGACCTTGCCGTCGATGTTGCCGGCGTGGCCCTCCTCGTCAGGCGACTCGACGTGGATCACGACGAGATCGTGGTCGGCCAGAGCGGCCAACGCGCCTTCGGCCTGACCGGCGTAGTCGTTGTCGGGGCCGCCCGTCACGCCCGCGATATCGATCCGATCGATTCCCGCCAGGACGGCGAGACCGTTGAGCAGGTCGACACCGCTGGTCATCGCGGCCCTCACGCCCCGGAGGTGCTCGAAGGGGACCATGCCGTGAGGCCTGACACCGGGCCAGAACGGCCACACGTCGGTCACCGGCAGCTGGCCGGCCTGCTCGCGGCACAGGTTCACCGGGTTGTTCTCGAGCACAGTCTTTGCCCGGCGCATGAAGTCGAGCAGCAGCTCGGCACCGGGTCCGGCGGGCAGGTGACCCGCGATCGGCCGGTCGGAGATGTCGTGAGGTGGGGTGTAGGCGAGCTCGAGCAGCTCCGGGTGCCCCTTGACCACCATGATGTGGCGGTAGGCGACGCCGGGGTAGAGCGTGAACGTCTCGTCGTTGAGGGCGTCCGCGAGGTCCAAGACGATGGCGCGGGACTCCTCGGTGGTGATGTGCCCGGCCGCGTAGCTCGTCATCGTCGCGTCGCGGACCGTGACCGTGTTCATGCGCAGCGCGACCTCGTCATCGGCGAGCTCGATGCCCATGCTCGCCGCCTCGATCGCGCCGCGCCCCACGTAGTCCGCGATCGGGTCGTAACCGAGTATCGACGTGCACGCGGCCGACGAAGAGGGCTCCGTCCCCGGCGGAACCGTCTGAGCGCAACCGACCAGCCCGCTGCGGGCGAGCGCGTCGAGGTGCGGCGTATGCGCGACCTCCAGCGTCGTGCGTCCCCCGAGCTCCGGCAGGGGCCACCCCGCCGCGCCGTCCAGAATCACCACCACGTACTTCATCGCGCCCCCCTCGGGTACTAGATACCTGTAGCGTACCAGCCAGCAGGAGGGCCACGCCATGCCCCACGAGACCATCGAGCTCCCGACCCTCTCCGCCGAGGGACTGATCCTGAGGCCCGGAAGTCGCACCGAGATCGAGCGGGTCGCACACGCGATCGCAGTCGACCCGGAAGCCTCGCCCTGGTGGAGCCCCGATGCCGAGGTGGTCGCGCGCTGGCTCGGAGACGAGACGTACTCCGTGCTGATGATCGAACAGGGCGGCACCGTCATCGGAATCCTCGGGTTCTCGGAGGTGCAGGAGCCGGAGTATCGCAGCGCCGGCATCGACATCACGTTGCTCTCCGGCAGCGTGGGGCATGGGATCGGGACGCGCGCGCTCAAGACGCTCGTGCGCTGGCTCGTCGACGAGCGGGGCCACCACCGCATCACCATCGACCCGGCCGTCGCCAACACGCGCGCCATCCGCGCCTACGAGAAGGTCGGTTTCCGGCCGGTCGGCGTGATGCGCGAATACGAGCGGGGCGCCGACGGCACCTGGCACGACAACCTGCTGATGGACCTGCTCGCGCGCGAGTTGTCGGACTAGACCGTTCCCCGCGCCACGAGCCGCTCCCTGCTCGGGTAGAATCAGACGGCACCGAACCGACAGGGAGCCCAGCATGAGAGCACCGACGCGCTACACCGATACCCGCGGCCTGTCTGATGGTCGCGCGACCTTCACCGACGTCGTGGTCAAGGGCATCGCGCCCGGCGGCGGGCTGTTCGTGCCCGAGACGCTGCCGACCCTGTCGCTCGATGAGGTCCTCGCCTTCTCCGAGATGCCGTACTGGCGTCGCGCGGCGGCCGTCTTCAGCCGCTGCGGCGTGGACCTGCCTGACGAGCGGATCGACGACCTCATGCGCAGCGCCTACGGTGAGCAGTGGAGCGACCCGCGCATCGCGCCGGTCGTCGAAGTGCGCCCCGACATCCACGTGCTCGAGCTCTACCACGGGCCCACGAGCGCGTTCAAGGACATGGCGCTGCAGTGCATGCCGCTGTTCTTCTCGGAAGCGATCACGCTCAAGCAGGAGCGCGGGGAGCTTGAGGACGACTATCTGATCCTCGTCGCGACGAGCGGCGACACCGGAAAGGCGGCCCTCGACGGGTTCGCCGACCGGCGCCACACCAGCATCGCGGTCTTCTACCCCGCCGACGGCGTGTCTGACATCCAGCGCAAGCAGATGGTCACCCAGCACGGCGAGAACGTCGCGGTCTTTGGCGTGCGCGGCAACTTCGACGACTGCCAAAGCGCCGTGAAGGCGGCGTTCGCCGACGACGCGTTCAACGCGACCCTCCACACGCAGCACGGCCTGAAGCTCTCCAGCGCCAACTCGATCAACTGGGGACGCCTACTGCCGCAGATCGTCTACTACGTGAGCGCGTATGCCGACATGGTCGCCAGCGGCGGGGTCAAGGCCGGCGAGCCGATGGATGTCTGCGTGCCGACGGGCAACTTCGGCAACATCCTCGGTGCGTTCTACGCGCGGCTCATGGGCGTGCCGATCGGCCGGCTGATCTGCGCGAGCAACGAGAACAACGTGCTGGCCGACTTCATCGCCACGGGCGTCTACGACATCAGCGACCGCGCGTTCGTCGTGACCCCGAGCCCGTCCATGGACATCCTGATCTCGAGCAACCTCGAGCGGCTCCTCTACCACCTTGCCGGCCCGCAGGCCGTGCGCGGCTGGATGGCCGACCTGGCCGAGAAGCGCCGCTTCCAGGTCGATCCCGACACCTTCCGGGAGCTGCGCGAGCTGTTCGTGGGGGACTTCGTCAGCAACACGGAGTCGCTCGAGACGGTCAAACGAGTCTTCGACGAGCACGGCTACCTGCTCGATCCGCACACCGCCGTCGCGTGGGAGGTCGCCGAGCGCGTACGCGACGAAGCGCCGGTACTCGTGGTCTCGACGGCGCACTGGGCCAAGTTCGGCGGCGACGTCCTCAAGGCGCTGCGCGGTGTCGGCTGCGACGAACCGCTGCCCTCCGAGTACGCCGGGCTGACCGGGGTGCAGCTGCTGGCGCAGGTGCAGACGCTGGCACCCGAGGGTGCCTGTGCGCCGCGTGCACTCGCCGAGCTCGACGATGCCGCCGTGCGCTTCGACGGTGTCGTGGATGCAGGCCGCACAGGAGTCGAGGACGCCGTCACGCAGTGGCTGAACGCGCGTGCCTGAGCAGGACCGCGAGATCTTGCAGCGCTACGTCGACTCCCTGTTCCGGGACCGCAAACGGGTGGACCGTCTCGACGTGGTGCTTCGCGCAGAGGTGTTCGACCTGCCAGAGGAGCTCATCGGAATAGTGAACAACCTGCCGCCGGAGCACTACACGCGCCAGCGGCTGTGCAACCAGTTCAACTCGGCCCTCAAAGGGCACGGCTGGAACCAGTTCTTCGGGACGGTGGACTGATGCAGGTACCCAAGATCGGGGACGACGTCCTCGCCTTTCGCGCGTGGGGCCCGGACGACGTTGCGGCGGTTCACCGCATGGTGCAGGACCCGCAGATCCCCCGCTTCCTGTCGATCCCGCCCAACCACACCGTGGAGGGCGTCGCGCGATGGATCGGCTCCCGCGACGAGGCGATGGCGTCCGGCACGGACATCTCGCTCGCCATCACCGACGCCGCAACCGGTGAGCTGCTGGGATCCATCTCGCTTGAGCTGTCGGCGGACGACCCCGCCATCGGCGAGATCGGCTACTGGATCGCGGCGCCCGCGCGCGGGAGCGGGGTCGCCACACGCGCGGTGGCACTGCTGACCGAATGGGCGTTTCGCGAGCTGCCCCTCGCCCGGCTCGAGATCACCACGCACGAGGATAACCTCGCTTCGCAGCGCGTGGCCGAGAACAACGGGTTCGTTCGCGAAGGGGTGCTGCGCGCCTGGCGCGAACAGCACGGCGAGCGCATCGATCTCGTGATGTTCTCTCGCCTGAAGACGGACTGACCGCGCGACGGCGAGCGGCGGAGTCCTACAGCGTCGACATCTGCACGTTGGAGAAGCGGCGCTTGTAGAACGTCGAGTAGTCGACCTTGCGCTCGAGCGCCTCGATCACGCCGATGGCGAAGTTGACCTTCTCGAACTTCTGAGCGCTGCCCAGCCCGCCCGGGCTGAACACGTTCACTTCCATGAGCTTGTCGCCCACGATGTCGAGACCTACGAGGAACATGCCGTCGGCCACGAGCTTGGGGCGGACGATCTCGGCGATGCGCAGCTCGCGTTCCGTGATCTTCGCCGGCGCGATGCTGCCACCCGCATGCACGTTGCTGCGGATGTCGTCGCCCTGGCGCACGCGCCTGAACGCCGCGTACTTGCCTTTGTAGACGAGCGGGCGCCCGTTCATCATGAACAGCCGCGTGTCGCCGTGCTCGGCGTCCTCGAGGTACTGCTGCGCGATGACGTAGCCGTCACGGGTCAGGGCGTCGATCATCTGGTTGAGGTTCTTGGTCGACGCGTGGTCCACGAGGAACACGCCCTTGCCGCCGGAGCCCTGCAACGGCTTGAGGACGGCACGGCCCCCCTCTTCCTTGACGAACTCCTTGATCTCGTCGCGGTCGCGCGTGATGAGGGTGCGGGGACGCACCTCCTCGGGGAACTGCTGGAAGTACATCTTGTTCATCGCCTTGCCCAGACCGTTGGGGTCGTTCAAGACGATGACGCCGTTGCGCATGGCGAGGCGGCCGAAGTCGATGCCCGCGGCCTGGCGCCACGGCGCATCCACGTCCTGGGCGGGGTCGTTGCGCAGCATGAGCACGTCGAGGTCGTCGACGGTGATACGCCGGGTCCGGGCGGTCTTGCCGCGCAGGCCCGAGAGGTAGGAGGCGCCGGTGGCGTACTTGTCCTTGGGGGCGTGCTTGGCGCGGGCGCGGATCTTCTCGTCCGGGTCGTAGGCGAAGTCGCCCGGCGTCATGACCCAGGCCTCGTGGCCACGGTTGATGGCGGCGACGGCCAGCCGGGTCGTGGTGTAGCCCGCGGTCTCTGTCGCGATGTCGTTGACGAGGAACCCGATCTTCATGGGCGCCCGGTGTCCTTTCTCAGGGAGTCACCGCGGGTCGGCACACGCCTCCCGCGGCTGGAGCCGAATCAGTATGCACCGCGTACGGGGTGCGCGGAAGAGGGTTTCACCGATAACTTACAGAGGGTTCGGCGGCGGACGTCACGGCGCGCGGCCGGCGCGCACAGCGTCCGTCACGGCCCGGGCGCGACGGGCGTCAGCCGAGGCGCCCCAGCGCGGCCTCGACCGCGTCTGCGGCGGTCGCGAGCGCTCTGCGGTTGCGGGCGATCGCGTCGTGGTCGGGCACGCCGGTCCACTCGTCCATGTAGACCTTCTTGAACTCGATGGCCAGGGCGCACGCGCGGCCGCCAAAGGTCTCGGTCACCCACTCGGCGAAGTGTCCGCCCTTGAACTTCACGTTCTCGCGGCAGTCGTAGCCCGCGTCATCGAGGCTTTCCGAGAACGCCTCGACGACCGGCGCCCAGGCAGACCGGTCGAAGCGGCCGGTACCGAGGTTGACCTCCGGGTTCGACTGCGGGTCGGCGGCGGGGGCGAGCGCACCGTCACGCCGGTGGTTGTAGCTGTGCAGGTCGAAGATGACCGCGCGCTCGTGACGTTGCAGCGCCGCTGAGATGACGTCGAACGCCAACGCGTAGAACGCGTCGTAGACCTCGCGCGATACGCGGTCCTCGGTGTCGGGCAACTCGCCGTCCCACACCCTCAGGCCCCACGCGTCCTTGGGCCCCTGATACACGGCCCGGAACCGCGGGCGGTTCAGGTCGACCTCGAAACGCGTGCGCAGCACCTCGACCGCGGTCAGCCCGTCGGGCATCATCGCCGCCGTGAACGGGTCCTCCTCACGAAAGCGCTCGTCCTCGCTCAGGCCGAACGCGTGATGCAGTGCCGGACGCGCGTCGTGACCCGCATGCAGGGCGAAGACGAGCACGGGGCCGTCGCCCTCGGTCACTCGGGCGAGCGGCGCGCCGCCCGCCTCGTACACGCGGGACCCCTCGCTCATCGCCGCACCCCGGTGACGAGCCAGTTCCACGTCAGTCCCGGGTGCGCCGCGACCCCGTCGAATCCCGCATCCTCCACAAACCGTGCCGCCTCGCCTTCCGAGATGCGCACCGAGAGCGGCGGGCCTTTGGGAGTCGCCACCGGCGCCCAGTCGCTCACGAGCAGCTGGCCGCCATGCCCGAGTAGCCGTGCGGCCTCGCGATACATCGCGCCGGCATCCTCGAACTCGTGATGGACGTTGATCATCACCACGAGGTCGGCAGCACCGTCCCCAAGCGGCACGTGGGCCTCCTCGCTCAGCAGCGGCACCAAGCGTCCGTCTGCGGCTTCGGGCCGATTGGTGGCCATCCACTCGACCATGGCGGGCTCGGTGTCTGCGGCATAGACCACCGCTTGAGGCGCCCACGCGCAAAACGCCGCCGAGAACAGGCCTGTTCCCGCCCCGATCTCCACGATGGTGCGAGGCGTGGCCGTACCGAGTGCCGCGAACATAGCTGCCGGCGGCAAGGTGTCGAACCTCGCCGGATCGTTGAGGCGCTCAAGCTTGGCTGGGTCGAACTTGTAGCCGTTCACCCGCATCCCTTCTGTCGGCGGCTCGGATCGTCAGGCTGCGGTCTGCTGCTCGGCTGTCGCGCGAAGGACGAGGAACCCGGCGGTACCGGCGATCGCGGAGGCCACGAGGATCGCAACCTTGGCTTCGGCCGTGAGCACGGGGTCGCTGAACGCCAGGTTCGCCACGAATATCGACATCGTGAAGCCGATTCCGCCGAGCACGCCGGCCCCGAGGATGTGGCGCCACGTGACACCGGCGGGAAGGCTGGCGAATCCGAGACCCACCGCGAGACGGCTCGCGAAGTAGATTCCGAGCGGCTTGCCGATCACGAGGCCGAGGATGACGCCGAGAGCGACAGGGCTCAGGAGCTTGGACCCCTCGTAGTCGACGAAGCGAACGCCCGCGTTCCCAAGCGCGAACAGCGGCAAGACGACCATCGTCGTGAACGGATGGAGCATGAACTCGAGGCGTTGCAGCGGGCTGGCGGTCAGGTGTGCCGCGTCGGCCAGCTCCAACCCGAGCAGCTGCTGCTCGTCATCCGCGATCGTGTGGGCTTCGGGATCCTCGAGCGCCTCGATCTGGTCGACCTTCTCGCGGGCGAACAGCGTGAAGCGGACGGTCGACAGCGTCGACTCCGCCGGCAGCGTGAGCGCGACGATGACCCCGGCGATGGTCGCATGGACACCCGAGTTGAGCACCGCGAACCACAGGATGCTGCCGACCGCGAGGTAGAACAGTGGCTCCGACACCTGCATGCGGTTCATCGCCACGAGCACCGCCAGCGGAACCAGGGCGAAGAGCAGCCACTCCGTCGCCAGCCCACTCGTGTAGAAGACGGCGATCACGAGGATGGCCCCGATGTCGTCGACGATGGCGAGCGCGGTGAGGAACACCTTGAGCCCTGCCGGCGCGCGCGAGCCGAGCACGGCCATCACGCCGAGCGCGAACGCGATGTCGGTCGCCATCGGGACACCCCAGCCGGCCACACCGGGGCCGCCGGCGTTCAGCGCGACGTAGATGAGCGCCGGCACGATCATGCCCCCAAGGGCGGCAACGACCGGAAGCGTCGCTCCGCGCAGGTCGGAAAGCTCGCCGACGAGGAACTCGCGCTTGATCTCCAGCCCGACCACGAGGAAGAACAACGCCATCAGCGCGTCATCGACCCAGTGCAGGATGCTTTGCGCGAACTCGGCCGAACCGACGAAGACACCGACCTCGGTGTGCCAGAACGCCTCGTACGCCTCCCACAGCGAGCTGTTGGCCACGACCAGCGCGACCACGGCCGCGACGAGCATCACGATGGCGCCGGCGGCCTCCTGGTGCGCGAAACTCGTGAACGTCTCACGGGCGCGCCTGAGCGAGCGCAGCCGGTCGTTTCGCAGGTAGTCGGCGATGGACTTGGACGACTGGGACACGCGCTTCCCCTATCAGTCGAGGACGAGCTCGAGCAACGCCACGTCGAGCCAGCGATCGAACTTCCAGCCGACCTCCCGCAGGGTTCCTACCCGCTCGAAGCCGGCACGCATAGACATCTTGATGCTGGGATCGTTGCCCGCCACGATCTGCGCCAGAAGCGCGTGGTGACCCGCGCGGCGACCCGCTTCGACGAGCTGCTCCAAGAGGGCGGGGCCGACCCCGCGCCCGGTGGCGGTCGCGTCAAGGTACACCGCGACCTCGACCGTGCGCGACCATGCCGGGCGCGCCGCCCAGCGCGTGAGCGACCCCCACCCGACGACGACGCCGTCGGCCTCGGCCACCAAGACCGGGTGGCGCTCGTCGTGATCCTCGAGCCAGGACTCGCGGTCGGAGACGCTCTTGATCTGCGTGTCGAACGTGGCGGTGGATGTCTCCACGTAGTGGTTGTAGATGCGGGCGATAGCAGGCGCGTCCCCGCGCGCGGCGGTTCGGATCAAGAGCTCGGACATGGTCCCCTCAAGTCGTCGATCGTCAGCAACGGTGAGTGCGTCGGGTTCACTCGAAATCATACTTCGGCGCGCCAAAAGTGGCACACCCGTTGCTATTTGTTGCGCAAGAGCTGGGCGACCCGCCTACCCCCTCCCCCCTCGGGCGGGGCCCGCCCCTCAGAATCGACAGGACGCGCCTACCCCCTCAGGCGCGTCCTGGCCTCTCCGGCAACGGAGATGAAGAACGCCCGCTGTCCCCCCGGCGGGCGTTCTGCTTTTCTCGAGGTCGAAACGTGGCGCCTAGCCGAAGCGCCCGGTGATGTAGGCCTCCGTGCGCTTGTCGTGCGGGTTGGTGAACAGCTCCTTGGTGTCACCGAACTCCACCAGCGCGGCCGGGCGCTCCATCGACTCGCGCAGCATGAACGCGGTCTGCTCGGAGACGCGCGCGGCCTGCTGCATGTTGTGGGTGACGATCACGATCGTCACGGACTCCTTGAGCTCGTTCATCGTGTCCTCGACCTGCTGTGTCGAGATCGGGTCGAGCGCCGAGCACGGCTCGTCCATGAGCAGCACCTCGGGATCGGTCGCCAGGGCCCGCGCGATGCAGAGCCGCTGCTGCTGGCCGCCGGAGAGCTCGAACGCGTGCTTGTTGAGCACGTTCTTGACCTCGTCGAACAAGGCGGAACGACGCAGGGACTCCTCGACGATCTCGGCGAGCTCGGCCTTCTTGCGGACTCCTTGGGTCCGCGGGCCGTACGCGACGTTGTCGAAGATCGACATCGGGAACGGGTTGGGCTTCTGGAAGACCTGCCCGACGCGCATGCGCAGCTCGACCGGGTCGACCGCCTTGTCGTAGATGTCGACACCGTCGAGCGTGATGCGACCGCCCACCGCGACATTGCCGATCTCGTCGTTCATGCGGTTGAGGCAGCGCAACAGGGTCGACTTGCCGCAGCCGGACGGGCCGATCAGCGCCGTGACCGCCTGGGCGGGGATGTGCATGTTCACGCCGGCGATGGCCGTCTCCTTGCCATAGGCGACCGAGACGTCGCGCAGCTCGAACGAGCCGGTGTTGTGGCTCACCATCTGATCTTTCTCCTTTGCCGGGACCGCCACGCTGCCGCGATGACGTTGAGTATCGACACACCCATGACGAGAACGAACGCGGTGCCCCACACGACGCTGGGTGCCGGTTTCGTGGCCTGGGTCGCCATGATGTAGAGGTGGTACGGCAGAGCCATCGTCTCTTGGAAGACGGACGTCGGCACGGGCGCGTAGAAGGCGACCGCGGTCACGAGGATCGGCGCGGTCTCACCCGCCGCACGGGACAGGCCGAGGATCGCGCCGGTCACGATGCCGGGGGCCGCCGCGGGCAGCACGACGCGCACCACCGTGCGCAGCTTTGTCGCCCCGAGAGCCAGCGACGCCTGGCGCAGATCCTGAGGGACCTGGCGCAGGGCCTCCTCGGTTGAGGTGATGACGACCGGCAGCGTCAGGCAGCCCAGCGTCAGGGCACCGGCGATCACCGAGCGTCCCAGCCCCATGGTGAGCACGAACGCAGAGAGGCCGAACAGGCCGTAGACGATCGACGGCACGCCCGCCATGTTCGCGATCGAGAGCCGGATGACGCGCGTCAGTCTCGTGCGCGGGGCGTACTCGGCCAGGTAGATGCCGGCGGCGATACCGATAGGCATCGCGAAGACCGCCGTCACCATGGTGAGCAGGATCGTGCCCCAGATGGCGGGCCAGATCCCGCCTTCGGTCATGAACTTGCGCGGCGGAGCCGTGAGGAACTCCCAGGTGATCGACCCGATGCCGCGGTAGATGATGTAGCCGAGGATGAACCCGACCACGCCGACGACGACCAGCACGGCGGCACCGGTGATGAACCGGGCCGTCGCCTCGATCGCGCGGGCGCGGCGGATGTGCGCGACGCCGCGGGTCATCGGCGCCACCTCCTGCGCTGGCGCTCGAGAACCATGTCGGCCGCGAGGTTGATGAGGAACGTGATCACGAACAGCACGAGGCCCATGGCGAACAGCACCGAGTAGTGCTGACCACCCTGGATCGTCTCGGCCATCTCGCCGGCGATCGTCCCGGTCATCGTGCGCACCGAGACGAAGGGGTTGGTCGGCAGGATTCCCGCGTTGCCGGCGAGCATCAGCACGACCATCGTCTCGCCGATCGCGCGCCCGATGCCGAGCATGACGCCGGCGAAGATGCCGGAGGACGCACTGGGGACGACGACCTTGTACACGGTCTGCCAGCGGGTGTTG
Source organism: uncultured Eubacteriales bacterium (assembly GCA_964500985.1). Taxonomy (GTDB): domain Bacteria; phylum Actinomycetota; class Coriobacteriia; order Anaerosomatales; family PHET01; genus CAZCRB01. The sequence goes on along the minus strand of CAZCRB010000004.1, from coordinate 13,259 downwards.
CCGAGCGCGAGCGAGCCGGTGCGCAGGTCACGCGGGACGGCGTGCATCGCGTCCTCGGCGATCGAGATGATCGTCGGCAGCACCATGATGCCCACGACGATACCGGCCACGAACGCCGTCAACCCGGTGTCGAGACCGAGCCACAGCCGCATGCGCGGCACGAGCAGCGCGATACCGAGAAGGCCGAGCACCACCGACGGGACCGCCGCCATGAACTCGATGACGGTCTTGGAGAGCTCCTTGACGCGCGGGCGGGCGAACTCCGAGATGTAGACCGCCGCGGCGATCCCGACCGGCATCGCGACCAGGACGCCGACCACGGTCACCCACATCGAGCCGAGCAGGGCGGGGAGGAACCCATACTTGGCGGGGGTGCTCGTGGGGTACCAGTCGGTGCCGGTCAGCAGGTGCAGCAGCCCGATCTCCTTGAACGCGCGCAGCGAACTCAACACGAGGAACCCCGTGATCGCCGCGAGGATGATGATCGCGGCGAACCCGGAGAACACGATGAGCCATTTGACAGCGGACTCGGCCGCCCGGCTGTACGCCGGGCGGCCGGTCCGCCGTCCCTTGTGAGAGACGGGGGGCATGTTCGCTGGTCCTACTGGCTCAGCGGCACGAAGCCCTGGTCCGCGACGACCTTCTGCCCATCAGGGCCGAGGATCCAGTCGAGGTAGGCCTTCATGACGCCCTCGGGCTGGCCGTTGCTGTACATGAAGAGCCCACGGCTGAGCACGTAGCTGCCATCGAGCGCCGTGTCGATCGAGGCGGTGACCCCATCGACCGCGACGACCTTCACGTCGTCGGTCAGGTAGCCGAGGCCCACGTAGCCGATGGCGTTGGGGTTGGCCTTGGTCTCGTCGACGATCGCCTGGGTCGACGGCAGGAGCTTGGCCTCCTTGGCGTACTCCTTGTCCTTGCCCACGACCTCGTCCTTGAAGTACTCGTAGGTGCCCGAGGAGCTGTCGCGCGAGAGCAGGACGATCTTGGCGTCAGCGCCGCCGACGTCCTTCCAGTTGGTGATCTCACCGCGGTAGATCTTGCCGAGCTGGTCGAGCGTCAGGCCCGCGACACCGTTGCCGGGGTTGACGATGACGGCGATGCCGTCCTTGGCGACCTCGGTGCCGACCGGGTTCTCACCCTTGGCCGTGGCATCGGCCTTCTCCTCGTCCTTCATCTCACGCGAGGCGTTGGCGAAGTCGACGGTGCCGTTGATGAGCGCGGCGATACCGGTACCCGTGCCGCCACCCTTGACCGAGACCATGACGCCGGGGTTGTCGGTGCCAAAGGTCTCCGCCCATGCCTGGGCGAGGTTGACCATCGTGTCGGAGCCCTCGACGTTGATCGAGCCGGTGAGCTCGCTGCCCTGATCGGTGGAACCGGACTGCGAGGTTTCGGTGCTCTTGGCGCCGCAGCCGACGAGCGCGATAGCGAGCACCGCCGCGAGTCCAAGGGCCAGCCACTTCTGAGACTTCACTGATCTCCCCTTCTGATTGGAGCTTCGGTGTGACCGAGACGTTTCCCGGCCACCGCAGATGCTAGAGGGCACGGGTGCGTCAGTGGTTGCACCGCTGTAAACTCACAGAACATAGATGTAAAACAGTTGTGAAAGCCCTCACGCTGTGCGCCCGGCGCGTGCGATGATGCCGCCATCAGCGAGCGCGATTCGGAGGTCACCTTGTCCACCATCCTCGTAGTCGAAGACGATCCGATCATCCGCCAGACCGTGGAGTACGCCCTGCGCCGGGCCGGCTTCGAGGTGTACGCGGAGGCCGACGGGCTCGCCGGGCTCGAAGCCGCCGAGCGGCTGCGCCCCGACCTCGTGCTGCTCGACCTGATGCTGCCGGGCATGGACGGCTACGCGATCGCCCAGCGGATCCGCAGCAACGACAAGGAGACGGCGATCATCATGGTCACCGCGCTCGATACCGACCGCGACAAGATCCGCGGGCTCGACGCGGGTGCCGACGACTACATCACCAAGCCGTTCTCGATGGAGGAGCTGCTCGCGCGCACGCGAGCGAACCTGCGCCGCGTGCGCACCCGGGAAGTGCTCTCCCAAGACGCGGTCATCGAGGTCGGCGACCTGCTCATCGAGCCCAAGAGCTTCCGCGCCTCGGTCAAGGGCGCCCCCGCCAAGCTGCGGCTCAAGGAGTTCCAGCTCCTGCTGACACTGGCGAAGCGCGAGGGCCAGCTGTGCACGCGCCAGATGCTGGCCGAGGAGGTCTGGGGCTACGAGCACCTCCCCTCCTCGCGCACGATCGACGTGCACGTCAGGCGCCTTCGCCAGGCCGTCGAGGACCCGTCGGACTACGTGTACGTGCATACGGTGCACGGCATGGGCTACCGGTTCGAGCCCGTCCTCAAGTCCGAGATGACCGAGTCGTGACGCGGCTGCGCACCGTCGCGAGCTCCTCGGCCGCCCGCCTCGCGATCGGATACGTGCTGGTGGCGGCGGTGTTCGCCGCTGCATGGCTGTGGTCGCTGTACGGGCCGCTCACCGACGCGGCGCTGCGCCAGCAGCAGCGCAACCTGACCGCGGTGGCCCAGTCAGGCGCGCTCGTGGCCGCCCAGTCGCCCGAGACGCCGCAGCGCATCGCCAAGCAGCTCGTCGCGCGGACCGACCTGCGCCTCACCATCGTGGCCGCCGACGGCCACGTCATCGCCGACTCGAACTTCGACCCCGGCGCCATGGAGAACCACGCCGACCGACCGGAGATCGCCCGCGCCCTGAGCGGCGAGATCGGCACGGCGCGCAGGGTCTCGGACACGGCGGGCATCGAGGAGCTCTACGTCGCCGTGCCCGCGTCGCTGGCGGGCGCGCGCGTCGCGCTGCGCGTCTCCCAGCCGCTCTCCGAGATCGAGGCGGTGGCGGCACGCTCCCGGCGCATCGGGCTGCTGCTCCTCGGCCTGGCGCTCGCGATCGCCGCGGGCATCGCCGCGTGGGCCGCGCGCCAGGCCGCGATGCCGGTGCGCGCGCTTTCCGAGGCGGCCGAGCGCATGGCCGGGGGCGACCTGTCCTCCGAGGTGCCCGCCGTCCCCCGCGACCTCGAAGGACTTGCGGCCGCGCTCACCGACCTGCGAAGCCAGATGCGAGCGCGTCTCGACGCGCTGGAAGCCGAGAAGCTCACCCTTCGCTCGACGCTCGACGGGCTGACCGACGCGGTGCTCGTGCTCGACGGCCAGACGATCAGGCTCGCCAATGCGGCCGCCGGCGCGCTGTTCTCCACGCCGCCGGGCGGCTGGGACGGCGTGCTGCTCGCCGACGCCGGGCTCCCCGGACCCGTGGATGCCGCCGTGCGCACCCGGCTCAGGGCGCCGGACCCGACCGCATTCGAGCTCGAGCCCGACCCCACCGGACGCACGCTCAGGATGCTCGTGGCGCCGCTGGACGCCGGAGCCGAGACCGGCCGCAGCATCGTGGTGATCGCCGACGTCACCGAGCGCGCGCACGTCGAGCGGATGCGCCGGGACTTCGTGGCCAACGCGAGCCACGAGCTCAAGACACCGGTCGCCGGGATTCGCCTGCTCGCCGAGTCGGCACAGGCCGCCGCCAGCGACGGCGACGCCGAGCAGGCGCTCGCGTTCACCCGCGGGATCGAGGCGGAGACCGCGCGGCTTCAGCGGCTCGTGCGCGACCTGCTCGACCTATCGCGCCTCGAGACGACTCCGGCCGCAGATGAGATCGTCGACGTCCGCGTCGCCGTCGACCGCGCCGTGGTGTCGCATCGCGCTGCGGCAGGGCGCAAGGACCTGCGACTCGAAGTCGACTGGTCCGCGGTCCGCAGCGAAGACGTGTTCGCACGCGTCGACTCCACCGACCTGGCCATCGCGCTCGACAACCTGCTCGACAACGCGATCGCCTACACGGTGAACGGCGGCATAGCCATCACCGTCACGGGCGAGGAGCGCGCCGTGCGCATCAGCGTGTCGGACAGCGGTCCGGGAATCGCGCCCGAGCATCAGCCGCGCGTCTTCGAGCGCTTCTACCGGATCGATGCCGGCCGCTCGCGGGAGGCCGGGGGCACGGGGCTCGGCCTCGCGCTCGTGCGTCACGTCGTCGAGCGCTCGGGTGGCAGCGTGAGCCTGCGCTCGGTGCCCGGTGAAGGGTCGACCTTCACGCTCGTGCTGCCCCGCGCGGTCTAGACGGACGAGCGGGCTCAGGCCACCGGCACGGCGGATCTACCGGCGGGTGGGCACCAGCACCGTCGCCAGACCCTGCGTGAACCACGGGTCGCCCTGGGCATCCGTTCCGGTGCTCGGCTTGGTGACGCGCACGGTCGCGGCCACCTCGACCGAGCCGGCGCGCTTGAGGTCGGCGACGATGTAGCGCGCCTCGGCATCGATGTCGGGATCGATGCGATGGGTGGGCAGCGGGATCGCGCTCCCGATCTCAAGACCCTGATCGAGTGACGCGGTCGCGACCCAGACGGTCTGTCCGTTGAGGGTGTAGCCCGACCGCCACCAGCGCGTGTGGTGGCGCCGTCGCACCGTGGCGACACCGACCGGTTTTTCGAACGCGACGTCTTGGACCCTGCCCGCGAGAAACGTCGGGGTCACCGGTGCTGTCGGATACGGCTGGTTCGCGGCGGCGGCAACCACCGCTCGCGCGAAGCTGCGCAGGCCGGGTCGCTCGGCCACGCTCCAGCCCGCTGCCTCGAACGCATCGACGAGTTGGGTCTCGCTGCCGATGAAGATCAGGCCGACGGGGTTTTGGGTCGAGCCGTCGAGCCGCTCGGAGAAGCGCGGCAATCGATCGACCTGCGCCTGAGTCGGGGCGATGGCGCCCCCCGCGGCCCGCGACACCTGCCAGGCTCGCTGGGGCGCTGTCGCGAGAGCCCGGGCGAGCAGCGGGTCGCGGCTGGCGCCGTACCCGACGGCGGCCACCGCGAGCACGCACAGAGCCCCCGTCAGCCAGCGGCGCGCGCCCAGCGCCAGCAGTGGCTCGACGCGCGCGGGCGGCCCGTAGCGTTCGCGGATGAGATAGAAGCCGCACACCGCGCTGAGCCACGCAAGCGCGAGGCACCAGGCGGCGAGGACGTCGCTCGGCCAGTGGACGCCGAGGTAGACGCGCGACACGCCGGTCAGGCCCACGGCGATGGCGGCGACCCCGATCACCACGAGCCGGGCTCGCAGGGTCCTGAGCCCACGAACCAGCACGAAGGTGAGCACGCCAAAGAACAGCATGCTGTGAAGGGCGTGCCCGGACGGGAAGCTGTAAGAAGCGGGTTGCGTGATCATGGCGAACTCGACGGGCGGACGGGTGCGCTGGAAGGCCGTCTTCGCCAGCGTCCCGAGCACCGTCCCGCCGCCCACCGCGACCGCGACGAGCGCGGCCTCCCGGCGCCTTCCCCAGATGAGAAGCACGCCCACGGCAAGCAGCGTCAGCGGCCCGGCGACTCGCGTGTCACCCAATACGGTGAAGAACCAGAGCAGCCGCGTCAGTGCCGGCTGGTGGAACGCGCGCAGCAACGCGGCGAGCTGCGGGTCGTAGTGCACGATCGCCGACGTGGTGACGAGGTCTTTGGCCACCGACACGAACCCGTACGCGAAGTACGCCGTCAGTCCCACCGTGAGGGTGAGGTACAGCCCCCGTGGCGAGGACAGCGTGAAACGGCGGCGCAGCCACCCGACGGCCCGCGGGTGGCGGTCCTCCAGGCGAGCGACCTCAGGGTCCGACGAGATGCCCGCGGCGATGCTCGCGGACAGCGAGCGGACCAGGCGCCACAGTCCCGGTCCGTAGAGCGCGATCAACCACTCCAGCAACAGCACGAACGCCACGAGCACGGCGAGCCCCGAGATGAACACGCCCGTGCGATCGACCCACTGCGACAGCGCGCGTTGGACCAACACGAGAAGGACCGCCGCACCGGCGGCGGCGAGCAAGCGCCATCTCAGGCGCGGGCGGTTCACGCACCCACGGCCCGCACGAACGCCGCCGCGACCTGCTTCTTGCGCGAGAGCACGCCGTCCATCCACGCCGAGCCGGCTTCAAGCGAGATCCCCAGCGCGCGCTCGGCCACCCGGGTCTTTCCGACCGCGATGATCTCGGAGCCTTCGCGCACGATATCGGTCACCATCAGCACCACCACGTCGTAGCCGCGGGCGGCCCGAACGGCCTCCATCGCGGCGCGTATCGCTTCGCCGTGGGCCATGACGCCGGCCAGGTCGACCGTCTCGTACTGGGCGATAGCGGCGACCATGTCGCCGGCGCGGTACTCCTTGATGTCGGTGGTGACCACACCCTCTGCCGAGAAGGCCTGTCCCGCACCGCGCGAGCGGAAGACCTCCATCCCGAACTCGGTGGCGTCAAGCTCGAGGCGCGCCGCAAGCCGTTCGCAGACCCGCCGGTCGGTGTCGGTGGTCGTCGGCGACTTGAGGATGACGGTGTCGGTGAGCAGCGCACCGAGCAGGATGCCGGCGATCGCATCGGGCATCTCGACGCCGAGCTGCTCGTAGCGCTCGGCCACGATGGTCGCGGTCGAGCCGACCGGCAGGTTGAGGAACAGGACCGGGCCCGCGGTCTGGATGTCGCCGACGCGATGGTGGTCGACGATCTCGATGACGTCGGCCTCCTCGATGCCCGCCGCCGACTGCGACGCCTCGTTGTGGTCGACGAGCACGACGCGCCGGCGCGTGCCGCGTGCGATGTCGGTGCGGGTCAGGATGCCGGTGACGGTGCCGTCGGACTCGGTGACCACGGCCTCGCGATGCTTGCTGGCCAGCGTGTCCTCGCTCGCCTCGGAAAGCAGGGTCTCGGGCGAGAACGTGAGCACCTCGGTGTCCATGACGTCGGCGACCGAGTGCGCCAGAGCGAGGCGCCGGGCGGCCGCGTACGTGCGCAGGCGGGTCGAGACCACGGCCGCGCCCTTCTCGCGCGCGAGCTCCAAGACGCCGGCGCCCGGGGCCGCGCCGCCGGTGATGACGAGACAGGCGGCGCCCGCCTCGAGCGCCATCGGCTGCGAGCGGTGGCGGTCGCCGACCACGATCAGATCGCCGGGCTTGATGCGCCGCTCGAGGGTCGCCGGCTCGCTGGCGGCGATGATGACGTCGCCCGAGAGCTCGGCGGCCGCGTCGCCCGTGAGCACCACGCCGTCCAGCGCGTTGGCGACACCGGAAAGCGAGACGGGGACGCGATCGAAGCCGGCGACCTCGGTCTCCTCGATGTAGCGCTCCGCGAGCAGGCGTGCGGACAGCAGCCCGACGAGCTCGCCGTTGGCGCCGACGACGGGAAGCCCGCGCACGTTGCGCTCGCGCATGAGGCGGCCGGCCGCGAGCATCGTCTCGGTCGCCCGGATCGTGACGGGGCGGTCGGTCATGACGTCGCGCACGCGCGTGTGGACGTGACCGATCTCATCGGGAAGCTCGGCCCCGAAGCGCTCGAACACGTGACGCGTCTCGGCGGGAACCGGCCCGAGGCGGGCGGGCACGTAGGCGTTGACCGGGTCGGTGACGTTCTTGAGGTGCGCGTAGGCGACCGCCGAGCTGATCGAGTCGTTGTCGGGGTTGCGGTGGCCAAAGACGAGGACGGGTCCCATGGCGGTCTCCTGCGTGTGTCGGGTGCGGACGGTTGTCTCCCGGCCGCGAAGCGAACGAGGCCCTAGCTCTTGATCTTCACGATGGGAGCGTACCCGACCAGCAGCTTCTTGGTCTCTCGGGTGCGCTCGAAGCGGATGACGAGCTGGTCGCCGTTGACCTCCATGACGCGGCCGCGGCCGAACGCCTTGTGGTCCACCGCGTCGCCGACCTCGAACTTCTCGGTGGACTCGGCCGGCTTCTTGGAGGCCGGGGCCGACCCGAACCCGCTGCCTGAGGACGCGCGCGGCGCCCCGCTGCCGAACACGCGACCCTCGCCGCGCCCGCCGCCGCCGGTGCCAAAGGTTCCGCGGCGGTCGCCGCGCTTCTCCCACCCGGTGCCGGTCAGGCCGGCGGAGCCGACGCCGGACACCGAGAGGTGCTCGTCGGGGATCTCGTCGATGAAGCGGCTGGGGGCGTTGTGCTGCGTGTTGCCGAAGATCGAGCGCGAGTGGGCGTGGGTCAGGTACAGCCGCTCGCGTGCGCGGGTGATGGCCACGTAGGCGAGGCGGCGCTCCTCCTCGATGCCGGAGGTCTCGAACAGCGAGTTCTGGTGCGGGAAGATCGACTCCTCGAGGCCCGAGACGAACACGACGGGGAACTCGAGGCCCTTGGCGGTGTGCACCGTCATCAGCGTGACGTAGTCGTCGCCCTCGGCAAGCGAGTCGAGGTCGGTGCGCAGCGCGAGCCACTCCATGAAGGCCGGCAGGTCCGGCTCCTCGTGGTTGGCGGCGAACTCGGACACGACGCTGAAGAACTCCTTGACGTTCTCGGCACGCCCGAGCGCCTCGTCGGTGCGCTCGGCCTCGTAGGCGGTGATGATGCCGGTCTTGTCCACGATCATCTCGACGAGATCGCGCAGGTCGCCTTCCATGCCGCGGAGCTCGTCCATGAGCTGCGCGAAGCCGTAGAGCTTGCCGCGGGCACGCGCATCGAGCCAATCCTGCTCGACGGCGGCGCGCAGGCCCGCCTCGAAGCCGACGTTGTTCTGGCGCGCGAAGAACTCGATCTTGTCGACCGTGGTGTCGCCGATGCCGCGCTTGGGGGTGTTGATGACCCGCTTGAGCGAGATCTCGTCGGCCGGGTTGACCACGGCCTTGAGGTAGGCGGTGACGTCGCGGATCTCGGCGCGGTCGAAGAAGCGCGTGCCCCCGATGATGCGGTACGGCACGCCCGCGCGCAGCAGCTGGTCCTCGAGCACGCGGCTCTGAGCGTTGGTGCGGTAGAACAGCGCGAAGTCGCAGTAGCTGCGCTGCTCCTTGCGCACGAGCGACTCGATCTCGGCCGCGATGAAGCGCGCCTCGTCGCGCTCGTCGCTCGCCAGGTAGCTCGCGATCTTCTCGCCCTCGGCGTTGCTCGTGAACAGCGTCTTGGGCTTGCGGCTCTCGTTGTTGGCGACCACCGCGTTGGCTGCGGCGAGGATGCGCGCCGTCGAGCGGTAGTTCTCCTCGAGCTTGACGACCTTGGCCGCCGGCCAGTCCTTCTCGAACTCGAGGATGTTGCGGATGTCGGCGCCGCGCCACGAGTAGATCGACTGGTCGTCGTCGCCGACGACCATCAGGTTGCCGTGCGCGCTCGCGAGCAGCTGGGTGATCTGGTACTGCGCGTGGTTGGTGTCCTGGTACTCGTCGACGCTGATGTAGCGGAAGCGCTCGGCGTAGGCGGCCCTGACCGGCTCGTGCTCCTTGAGCAGCCGATACGCGTTGACGAGCAGGTCGTCGAAGTCCATCGCGTTGGCCTGCAGCAGCCGCTCCTGGTAGCGCGCGAAGATGCGTCCCGCCGCCTTGTCCAGCGGGGTGAACGCCTTGCTCGCGAACTCCGTGGCACCGACGAGCTCGTTCTTGGCCGACGAGATACGCCCGCGCAGCGCGTTGATCGGATAGCGCTTGTCATCGATCTCGAGCTCGGACATGACCTCTTTGACGAGCCGCTTGGCGTCGTCGTCATCGTAGATCGTGAAGTTGCGGCCGTAGCCGAGCAGCTCGCCGTCGGCGCGCAGCATGCGCACGCACATCGCGTGGAACGTGAGCACCCACATCGAGCGCGCGTAGCCGCCGACGAGGGCCGAGAGCCGCTCGCGCATCTCGGCGGCCGCCTTGTTGGTGAAGGTGATCGCGAGGATCTCGCTCGGATGGACGCGAAGGTCGGCGATGAGGTGCGCGATGCGATACGTCAGCACGCGCGTCTTGCCCGAGCCGGCGCCGGCGAGCACGAGAAGCGGGCCCTCGGTGGTCTCGACGGCTTCGCGCTGGGCAGGGTTGAGGGAGGTGAGTTCGAGTGTCATAGACGAGGTAGTGTAGCACGCGCCCCGCGCCGCGGACCGACCCGGGAAGCGGTGCGTGCCGCGGTCCGACTACCGGCGCAGCGTGGCCGACAGGCGGCTTGGCTCGGTGAAGAGCGCCAGCGCGTCGGCGATGCTCGTGACAACGACGTCAGAGGCGTCCACCGCACGGCGCGCGGCACCTTCGCCGCCGATCACCGCCACGCCCACCGCGGCCGCCCGCAGCGCGAGCGCGTCGTTGCTCCCGTTGCCCACGAAGGCGCAGCCGTCGGCGCCGAGCTCGTCGACGAGGTCGAGCTTGGCCTCGGCCTCTGCCCCCCGCGCGATGACCCGCACCTCGACCCCGAGGTCGCGCGTGATGCGCTCGGCCGTGCCGTGGGTGTCGGCCGTGACCACGAGCACCCGCAACGTGCCGCCGAGGCTGGCGAGCGCGTCCGCAACGCCCTCGACCACCTCACCGCCGCAGGCGATGGTCCCGTTCAGGTCGAGCACGAGATGTTCGAGCTCGAGCAGGCCGACCCCGGGGATGTCTATCGCAAGCATCTACGCCTCCACAAACGATGCCGGGGCAAGCGAGCCACGCCCGTTGCCATACGAGAGGCCCTCGCCCATCTGCGTGCTGACCCTGCCCTCGCGGGCGATGCGGCCGTACAGGCGCGCGCTCGGCCGGATCCGGCGCTCGAAGGTGTCGTAGTCGACCTCGGCGAGCCCGAACCGGGGGCCGAACCCGTGCGCCCATTCGAAGTTGTCGAGAAGCGACCAGTGCAGGTAGCCGCGCACGTCGGCCCCGGCCTCGATCGCCCGATGCAGCCACGCGAGGTGATCGACGATGAACCGGCCGCGCTGCCGGTCGGTCGCATCCGCGAGGCCGTTCTCGGTGATGATGACCGGCACGCGGTAGCGCTCCCAGGCGTGCAGGGTCGCGTGATAGATCCCCTCGGGCATGATCCGCCAGCCCATGTCGGTCCGCGGAGGATCCTGGTCGGCGTCGTCGACGCCGAAGGGCACGCACGGCGAGTCGTGGTAGTACTGCACGCCGAGCCAGTCGAGCCGGTCGCGCACGCGGTCGAGGAAGTACTCGGCGCCCGCCCACCGGTAGTACGCCTGGTGCAACCCCGAGAAGCGCCCCCGCCGGGTCGCCGGGTGCGCCCACGGCATGACGTGCGTCAGCCCGATGCGGGCCTCAGGGCCGAGCTCGGCGCGCAGCGCGTCGTAGGCCGCCGAATGACCCGCCGCCAAACGCCGGTACATGCGCAAAGAGCCCCAGGCGTCGGTGCGCCGAAACGGCGGCCAGCTCCCCGTCATCCAGCCGTGATTGACGTAGGTGTTCGCCTCGTTGAGCGTGGCCCACCAGTCGACGTGGCCGCCGAGCGAACGGCCCACGCGCCGGGCATAGGCCGCGAAGCGCGCAGGCGCCTCGGACCAGTCCCATCCGCCCTGGTCGAAGAACCACACCGGGTCGGTGAAGTGCCACAGCACGACCATGACGGTCAGCCCGCGTTCCTTGGCGTAGCGCGCCATCGCGGCGTAGCGGGCGAGCGCGTCCTCGTCGAAGCGGCCGGCCACCGGCTCGATGCGCGACCACTCGACGGAGAAGCGATAGGTGTCGAGCCCGATCTCGACCGCGGTGTCGATGTCGTGCTGCCAGCGGTTCCACGAGTCACACGCCGCGCCGGACCTGAACGGAACCGTGCCGGCTATCTCGGCAGCCCACCAGTGGTTGTGGACGTTGCCGCCCTCGATCTGGTGAGAAGACGTCGAGGCGCCCCACAAGAATCCCTCCGGGAACACGAGATCCGCCATGACGACCCCCTGCCGATGACCATGAGACGGCGACCGCGGCGCGCTCGCACTCAGATTGTATCCGCGCGCGCTCCCGTTGCGCTCACTTCACGAACTTGATCATCGAGAAGCCATCGTCGCGCTTGAGGCACTCGCGGTGAAGCGGGCGACGCTCGCCGCGCGTGAACTGCACGTTGCCGCAGTGCTCGCAGACGGGACGTCCGCACGACGAGCACTCGCCGAGCCGCCGTGAGCTGGTCGTGCCGCAATGGGGGCACATGCGCCTGTGCTCGTCGACCTGGCCCACACCCGCCTCCGTCGCCCTACTCCGGCCGCCCGAACCACACCGAACACGCAACGGCGCGCACAGGACCCCCCTGCGCGCGCCGTGGTTGAGCGTATGAACCTGCCCGCTATGCGATGGTCTTGTCGACCGACGCCGCTACCCTGCTCAGTTCGCCAACGAGTGAACGAAGTCCTTCAAGGTCGAGCGACTGCGGGCCGTCACACAGCGCCTCGCGCGGGTTGGGGTGCACCTCGACCATGATGCCGTCGGCGCCCACGGCGACCGCGGCGCGGCTGATCGCCGGCACGAGATCGGCCCGCCCCGCGGGATGCGAGACGTCCACGATGATCGGCATGAGCGACAGCGTCTTGACCACGGGCACGGCCGTGATGTCGAGCGTGAAGCGCGTCGTCGTCTCGAAGGTGCGGATGCCGCGCTCGCAGAAGATGACGTTCTCGTTGCCGTGCATCGTGATGTAGTTGGACGCCTGGAGCCACTCGTCGATCGTGGCCGCCATGCCGCGCTTGAACACGACCGGCTTGCCGCTCTCGCCGGTGACCTCACCGATGCGGCGCAGCAGGCTGAAGTTGGCCATGTTGCGCGTGCCGATCTGCAGGATGTCGGCGTACTCGTCGACCGTCTCGACGTGTGCGGAGTCCGTCACCTCGGTCACCACGAGCAGGCCGTACTCGTCGGCCGCCTCGCGCATCATGATCAGGCCGTCCTTCTCGAGACCCTGGAACGAGAACGGCGAGCTGCGCGGCTTGTACGCCCCGCCGCGCATGACCTTGATGCCGAGCTCGGACAGGCACGCGGCGACCTCGCGCATCTGCTCGCGGCTCTCGACCGAGCAGGGGCCCGCGATGATGCTGACGGCGCCGTCGCGCTCGACCGCTCCGATGGCGCGTGCGTCTGCGGCGCTCATCAGCCCCTCATCTCCTTCATCACGTGCAGGATGGCCGAGTAGATCTCGCGCAGGTTGTCCGAGTACAGCGGCCCGTCGTTGCACGATGCGAGGTGCGCGAAGATCTCCTCCTCGCGCTTGGGGTCGTACAGTCCCCAATGCACCTGCGGCTTGAGGTTGCGGATCTCCAGCGCCATCGTCGCTCGCTCGTTGAGGAGCTTCACGATCTGGCAGTCGATCTCGTCGATGCGAGCGCGGATCTCCTCGATCTCCCGTACCTTCTCGTCAGCCATCACTCTCTCCCTTGCCCCGTTTGCACGAACGCCGGCTGGCGGCCGGCGCTCGGAGGTACCGTATACGGCTTTCTATTCCCACTCGATCGTGCCGGGTGGCTTGCTCGTGATGTCGTAGGCGACGCGGTTGATGCCGTC
>CAZCRB010000003.1:37760-65856 GCA_964500985.1 uncultured Eubacteriales bacterium | reverse complement strand
TCCGTCTGCTCCAGGACGCGGGCCACTCCGTCGGCTACATGGGCAAGGACGAGGCGTGCTGCGGCATCCCGATGAAGGTCGCCGGCAAGTGGGACCTGTTCGAGGAGATCTACGAGCACAACGTCGCCGAGGCGCGCAAGCGCGGCGCGAAGACCATCGTCACCTCGTGCCCCGCGTGTGGACTCGTCTGGAAGGAGCTCTACGCGAAGCTGGCGGCAGAGCGCGGCGAGGAGTTCGAGTTCGAGGTCAAGCACTACTCCGAGCTCATCGCCCCCGCGCTCGCGGACGGCACTCTCGAGCTGAAGGAGAACCCGTTCGAGGGCAAGACGGTCACGTTCCACGATTCGTGCCACATGGGCCGCGCGCAGGGCAACTACGAGCCCCCGCGTGACATGCTCAAGGCGATCCCGGGCATCGACATGGTCGAGATGGAGCACAATCGCGAGGAGGGGCTGTGTTGCGGCTCGGTGCTCACCCTGGTGGGCGAGATGCCGGTCGCTCCGGTCCTCGGCGGACACCGCCTGCAGGAGGCCGTCGACGCGGGTGCCGACACCGTCGTCGCGCTGTGTCCCTGCTGCCAGGTGCAGCTGCGTGACTCGAACATCAAGAACGACCTCGGCCTGCAGATCGACGACCTGTCACGGATGGTCGCTTCGGCCGCCGGTTACGAAATCCCCGAGACCACCGAGTACTCCATGTACATGTGGAGCTACTTCGAGAAGTTCATCATCTTGATGCGGCCGGACAACATGGCGCTGTTCATGACGCGCATCTTCCCGCAGATGATGGACAACATGCCCATCGGCATGAAGCCGATGATGCTGGCTATGAAGCACGTCCCGGGCGGACTCTCCCTCATGGGCAAGATGATGCCGCTGATGTTCCCGGCCATGGCTCCCGGGATTCTCGGCAAGGTCATGCCCGACATGGTCTCCGAGGTCGAGGACTACATCGGGGAGATGCCTGCCGACATGGCGGCGCTGATGCCCGACCTGCTGCCCAAGACCATGGACTCTCTGATGCCGACGTACCTGCCGGAGCTGATCCCCCACATGGTTCCGCTCTTCATCGAGTACCTGCGCACTGGCGAGCAGCCGGGGGTCGCCGCGGCCTAGCCGCAGCGCTGGACCGCGTACCGATTCAAGAAGACGGGCCCCACGCCGGGCCCGTCTTCTTGTTTTTGCCATCAGGCGCGGCTTGTGTCTCAAGTCACAGACGCAAACGCCGATAGAATCCACATGAACACCATAGCCCCCAGAGACCAGGCATTGTCCCGGCTCGCCGCCATTCCCATGTTCGCCGACCTGTCCGCCGACAGCCTTGAGACGCTCGCGGGCATGGTCCAGTACCGCCGCTATCCCAAAGGCGCGTTCATCGTGGGCCAGAACGAGGCCGGCACGTCGATGTTCCTGCTGGTGTCGGGCCGCGTGAAGGTCGCGCTGGCGACGCCGGAGGGCAAGGAGCTCGTGCTCAACTACCTGGAGGCGCCGGCGCACTTCGGCGAGATGTCGCTGGTCGATGGCCAGCCGCGCTCGAGCGACGTGATCGCCGTGACCGACGTCGAGCTGTTCTCGTTGGACGGCAAGGACCTCTCGGCCGCCATACAGCTGCAGCCCAAGCTCGCGCTGTCGCTCATAGCCACGCTGTCCCGGCGCCTGCGGCACACGATCAGCCGACTCGAGGACATGGCGTTTCACGATGCGACCCATCGGGTCATGCGCGTGGTCCTCAACGTGGCGACCGCCGGACTCGAGACCCGGGGCGCGCCGGTGATCCAAGGCATGACGCACTACGACATCGCGACGCTCGCCGGCACGTCTCGCGAGACGGCGAGCCGGGTCATCTCCCAGCTCGCGCGCGACGGGATCGTGTCGACGAAGGGACGGCGCATACTGGTCGATCTCTCCGCGCTGACCACGCGGCTCGAGCGGGACTGATCGCTTCTTCGCCCCGCAAGCGGCGTCGCTCGATTCGGGCGACGCCGCTTTTGTGTCCGCCGCCTGTGTCAGGTTGCGGCGGTTCAGGTACAAACACTCTCAAGGACACCGCAGTCGATCGAGGAGGCTTGCATGAAGGACTTCACCAAAGAGGAGCTCGCCGGCTATGACGGACGCAACGGTCAGCCGGCTTACGTGGCGTTCAAGGGCACGGTCTACGACGTCAGCGAGAGCGCGATGTGGGGAGACGGAGACCACGAGGGCATGCATCAGGCCGGTGCGGACCTGACCGGCGAGCACGATGACGCCCCGCACGACGTCTACGTCACCGACTTCCCCGAGGTGGGTCGGCTCGTCTAGGCGCACGCTGAGTTGCAGGGACATCACAGAGGGCGCCCCCACGGGCGCCCTCTGGCGTTTCGACGGGCGGCGGCAGCTATCAGACGTTCGGCTCGAAACGCGCGACCGTCTCGACGTGGTAGGTCTGCGGGAACAGGTCCACCGGCGTTGCCGCTGTCAGACGAAAGCCCGCTTCAGCGAGACGCGCGGCGTCGCGGGCGAGGGTGGCGGGGTCGCACGAGACGTAGGCGATCGCGCGCGGGCGCGCCGCCGCCAGGGCCGCGATCACCTCGGCGGCGAGTCCGGCACGCGGAGGGTCGACGACCGCCAGGTCGAAGTGCCCGAGCTCGGAGATCTCACGAGCGGCGTCGCCGCCGATGACGTCCGCCCACATCTGCTGATTCTCGAGGTTCCTGCGCAGGTCGCGTACGGCGGGCCCGTACGATTCGATGGCGACCACGTCTCCGGCGAGCTCGGCCAGCGGGAGGGTGAAGGTCCCGGCGCCTGCGTACAGGTCCACCACGCGGTCGGTGCCGTCGGGCTCGAGCGCCGCAAGCACGAGCTCGACCAGGCGCTCAGCCGTTGCCGTGTTGACCTGGAAGAAGGAGGGCGCGGAGACGGCGTACTCGATGCCGGCGATCCGCTCCCGCCAATGCCCTTTGCCGGAGAGCACCTCTACGCCGGTCACCTTTCGCGCCTTTGACGGGCCCTTCGCCAGCACGCGCACGATGCTCGTGGTGGGCAGGGCCTTCGACAGCATCTTGGCGGCCGGATTGCGGGGAAACGCGCCCGGCTCGGTCCAGAGCGCGACCTCGACGTCGCTGGTGTGAGTCGCCGCGCGCAGCCCGACGCGGAAGATGCCGAGGTCGCTCTCGCCGCTCAGATAGCGCAGTGCGCCGGTGAGCGACTTGGGCGCCTTGCGCAGCTTCTTCGGCAGCAGCAGGCACTCTTCGACGGGGACGACTCGATCCGAGCCCGCCTGGTGGAAGCCGAGGGTGAGACGTGCAGCGTCGGGCACCGCCACGAGCTCGATCTTGTTGCGGTAGCCGTACTCGCGCGCCGAGGCGACGGTCTCGGCCACGAGCGCGGTCGCGTCCGCGATGCGGCCGATGCGCTGAAGTGAGTCGGCGACCTCTGTGCGTTTGGCCCGGAGCTGGGCGGAGTAGCTGACGTGCTGCCAGTTGCATCCACCGCAGACGCCGAAGTAGGGGCACGGGGGCACGACGCGGTCGGGTGAGGACTCAAGGACCTCTGCCACGCGGGCCCGCACGAAACTGCCCTTGTCTTCGACGATCTCGGCGGCGACCCGATCGCCGGGGACGCCACCTGCGACAAAGGCGGTCCGGCCGTCGTCGAGGCGGGCGATGGCGTCGCCGCCGTATGCTAGTCTTTCGATGTCGAGCGTATGCACGGATCGCCCTCTCGAAGCGTTCGGTTGCTGAGTTCCTATCGTACCCGACCGCCGGCGAGGTTCAGTTCGCACCGCGCTTGGCCGATACCATCCAACGGTAGGTACAGCGAAGGACATGCGGGCCCGTGGCCCCGTCCGAGGAGGTCCGCTCCGTGGCAACCAAGAAAGTCCTCATCGTCCATGACGATGCCACCTTCTCCGATCAGCTCAAGAACGCGTTGAGCGCGGCCGCACCGCACGTCGAGGTCGTGACGGCGCTGTCGGCTCCCCGTGCGTTGGGCGTCGTGGCCCAAGACGACTTCGACGTGATCGTCGTCGACGCCGAGTTGGGCGGCATCGACGGCTACCAGCTGACCCAGCAACTCAAGACCGATCCCAAGACCAAGGAGACGCCGGTCGTCATCGTCACGCTCTCGCCGAGCGAGGCCTCCGCGCTCCGTGCGCGCCAGGTCGGTGCGTCGGCTCAGCTTGCCGCGACCGGCCCGATCGAGATGATCGTGGGTAAAGTCATCGGCCTGACCGCCGGTGCCCCGTCGCCCGCGGCCGGTGCGACGCCCGGTTCCGCGCCCGCGCCCGGGGCACCGGGACTCGCGCCGGGGATGCCGGCTGCACCCTCCGGAGCGGTGCCGGGAATCCCGGTCGTGGATGCTCCTGTCTCGTCCATGGGCGCGGCGGATCCGATTCCGGCAACCCCGAGCCCGGCCTCGTCAGGGCTCGGCATGGCGGCCCCCGGCGTGCAGCCTGCAGCGGCTGCGCCCGCTGCCGCACCGGGTCCGCTGGAGCCGTCCCCGATGCCGGCGCCCGCTGTGCCGTCGCCCGTCTCCGCCCCCGGGCAGGCCCCGGCTCCGGCCCCTGCACCGGGCCCCGTCCCTGCTCCGGCCCCCGTCCCGGCTCCGAACACCGCGCCTGCGCCCGCGCCGGCGGGGTACGGCGCCCCGATGCCCGCCGAGCCCGCCACCAAGCCGCTCGCGGGCTACGGTGCGCCTCAGCCGACCGAATCCTCTGCGTCGCCCGTGCGTACCGAGGTCAGCGTCAGCGGCAACGAGGTCCCGCACATCGACGACCTGCTGCGCCTGATGCTGCAGCGCGGCGGCTCCGACCTGCACATCACGGTGGGCAGCCCCCCGGGAATCCGCCAGCGCGGCGAGCTGGTCCCGGTCGAGAACATGAAGCCGCTCACGCCGCGCGACACCATGGAGATGATCCTCTCGCTTCTCTCCGAGGAGCAGCGCAGGCGCTTCGAGACCGAGCTCGAGCTCGACTTCGCGTACTCGATCCCCGGCGTGTCGCGCTTCCGCGCCAACGTCATGCAGCAGCGCAACTCGATGGGAGCGGTCTTCCGCGTGATCCCCATCAAGATCCCGACGATGGACGAGCTGCAGTTGCCCAAGGTGTGCCGCTTCCTTGCGGAACGTCCTCGTGGACTGGTGCTGGTCACCGGCCCGACCGGCTCGGGTAAGTCGACCACGCTCGCAGCGATGATCAACCACATCAACGACACTCGTTCGGTGCACATCATCACGATGGAAGACCCGATCGAGTTCATGCACCGCAACAAGAAGTCCTACGTCAACCAGCGCGAGGTGGGCGAGGACACGCACTCGTTCGCCGCGGCGCTCAAGCGCGTACTGCGCCAGGACCCGGACGTGATCCTCGTCGGCGAGATGCGCGACCTCGAGACCATCTCGGCGGCGATCACCGCGGCCGAGACGGGACACCTCGTGCTCGCCACCCTGCACACGACGGGCGGGCCGGAGACCATCGACCGAATCATCGACGTGTTCCCGCCGCACCAGCAGCAGCAGGTCCGCATGCAGCTCTCCAACACGATGGAGGGCGTGCTCTCGCAGGTACTGCTGCGGTCCACCGATGGCCGCAGCCGCGTCATGGCTCTCGAGATCATGCTCGGCATCCCCGCGATCTCGAACCTCATCCGCGAGGGAAAGACGCACCAGATGGAAAGCATCATCCAGGGCGGCGCGCAGCTGGGTATGCAGACGCTCGACCAGCACCTCAAGAACCTGCTGACGCAGGGAAGAATCACCTTCGAGGAAGCGATCGGGAAGGCCAAGAACCCGCGCGAGCTCGCCAACATGGTTGGTCGCAAGATCTAGCTGGAGCGAACACCGGCATGATGCGACGGGCCCGGTGAAGGGCCCGTCGTTCGTTGAGAGGAGATCCACGTGAACGAGGCGCGTATCCGTTGGACGCAGAAACGGCAGTTCGTGGGAACCGACGGCTTCGGTCACAGCGTCGTGATGGACGCCACGCCCGAGTACAAGGGCGAGGGGAGCGGGATTCGTCCCATCGAGATGGTGCTCCACGGCCTGGCCGCCTGTACCGGCATGGATGTCATATCCATCCTCGAGAAGAAGCGCCAGGACGTCCGCGGCCTTGAGATCGTGGTCCACGGCGTGCAGCGCGAGAACGACTTCCCCAAGAGCTACACCGACATCCAAGTCGAGTTCATCGTGACCGGCTACGGCGTCAAGCCCGAGGCCGTCGCGCGCGCCATCGAGCTCTCCGAGGAGAAGTACTGCTCGGTCAAGGGCATGTTCAGCGACGAGGTGACCGTGACCTCGTCGTTCCGGGTGGTAGAGGCGCGCGAGGCGGGAAGGCCCGAACTCGACGGTGAGCCGGTGCACGAGTGAGCGTACCCGACGTCGTCTTGATGCCGGTCTACAACGAGGCCGAGACGGTCGGACCGGTGCTCGACGCGGTGCGCCGGCACTACGCGGGCGAGGTGCTCGTGGTCGATGACGGATCGACCGACGAGACGCCGCGGGTGCTTGCCGCGCGCGACGACATCGCGACGGTGCGCCTGGACCGCAACTGCGGCTACGGGTGCGCGCTCCGTATCGGGTTCGACGTTGCCCGCGAGCTCGGCGCGCGATGCGTGGTCACCATGGACTGCGACGGCCAGCACGAGCCGGCCCACATCCCGCAGTTCATCGAGGCCCTCGCGGCCAACGGCTCCGACATCGTCTCCGGCAGCCGCTATCTGCCCACGAGCGGCTCGACCGGCGCGGCGCCTGCCGATCGGCGCGAGATCAACGGGCGCATCACCGAGATGATCAACGAGAAGACCGGCTGGTCGCTCACCGACGCGTTCTGCGGCTTCAAGGCGTACAAGATCGAGGCGCTCTCGCGGCTGGACCTCTCGGAGTGCGGCTACGCGATGCCGCTCGAGTTGTGGGCGAAGGCGTGGCGTGCGGGGCTCTCGGTCAGCGAGCTGGCGGTCGAGCGCATCTACTGTGACCGCGACCGGAGCTTCGGCGCGGCCCTCGACGACCCCGAGGCCCGCTTTGCCTACTACCTCGAGGTCTGGAACAGCGCTTTGGAGGGGGAGTGAGCATGCGGTCAGATCCTCTCTACGACGCGGTATGCGTGGGAGCGCACCCCGATGACGTCGAGATCGGGATGGGCGCGACGATCGCCAAGCTCGCGGCGGCCGGCAAGCGCGTCGCGATCGTGGACCTCACCAACGGGGAGCCCACCCCGCACGGGACGCCCGAGACGCGCGCGGCCGAGTCCGCCGAGGCGGCCCGGGTGTTGGGCGTCGAGACGCGACGCACCCTGACGCAGCCCAACCGCTACCTGTTCGATTCGGTCGAGGCGCGCACCGAGCTCGCGCAGGTTCTGCGCGAGTTGCGTCCGCGGATGCTGTTCATCCCGTATGCGATCGACGCGCACCCGGACCACATCGCCGCGCACGCCATCGCGCTGGCCGCGCGCTTCTACTCGAAGTTCACGAAGACCGAGATGACCGGGGAGCCGTTCTACCCGCCGCGCGTGTTCCGCTACATGGCGGTCCACCAACGCATCGTCGCGGAGCCGACCTTCGTCGTCGATGTCGCTGACACGCTGTCGGTCAAGATCGACGCCCTGCAGGCGTACCGGTCGCAGTTCGTCGCCAACCCGGCCAACGCCGGCGTGGTCGCCATGGTCGAGCAGATGGCGACGACGTGGGGGCAGCTGTCGAACGTGGCGGCGGGCGAGCCGTTCTTCTCTCTCGAGCCGATCGCGCTCGCATCGCCCGACGACGTCTTGTAGGAGGCGCCCGGTATGGTTCAGCCACGACCCACGACACCGGCCGGTCACGGCGAGCTGGTCGAGCAGCCCGCGTTCGATGCATGGGCCGCCTTGGTCGCGCACAACCGCGAGCTGACGGCCGGCTGGGACTTCGAGCTGGGCGGGTTGTCCGCCGCCGAGATGCGCGCGCTCGCACGGCGCGAAGCACTCGAGTCCGCCTCCGCGTTCAGTGGCCGGCTGGGCGTGTCGTTGCGCGCCCCCGGGGCGCCTGACGCGCCGATCGTGGCGACCGGTCACCAGCCCGAGCTCTATCATCCGGGCGTGTGGGTCAAGGACTTCTTGCTCCAGCGTCTGGCCGAACAGACCGGCGCGACCGCGTTTGACCTTGTCGTGGACTCGGACGGCTTCGACAGCGTCGCGCTGTCCTCGCCGTGTCTGCGTCCCGGTGTCTCGCGCTGTCGTGCCTACCTCGCGCTCGGCGCGCAGGACGGGTGCTACGCGTCCACTCCCGTACCCGCGGCCAGCGAGATCGACGACTTCTGCCGCGCCGCCGCCGAGAACCTTTCGACACTCTCCGCGCCCGCCGTGGCCCGACACTTCGACGCGTTCTGCACCGAGCTGCGCAGCGCCGCAAACGATGCCGAGAACCTCGCCGAGCTGGTGACGTTCGCGAGACGCCGCTTCGAGTCGAGCGCCGGCACCGACTACCTTGAGCTGCCGGTCACCGAAGTCGCGCGCACGGAGGCGTACCGCCGCTTCGTTGCCGGCGTAGCGCTCGATGCACGCCGCTTCGCACAGGCCTACAACGAGGAACTCGCCCAGTACCGCGCGGTGCACAAGACCCGCTCCGCCGCGCAGCCGTTTCCCGATCTCGAGATCGGCGGCGAGCTCATCGAGCTGCCGTTCTGGGCGATCAGGGCGGGTCACCGCACGTCCGTGTCGGTCCGGGCGCTGGCGGACGGCGGCGTCGAGATGCTCGCGGGCAGTGAGCCGTTCGTGTCGCTGCCGGCCGATCACGCGGCCGCGGCCGACGCGCTGCTCGCGGCCGACGTCGTGGTGGCACCGAAGGCGGTCGCGCTCACGCTGTTCACCCGCGTGTTCGCATGCGACCTCTTCATCCACGGAGTGGGCGGCGGACGCTACGATCGCGTGACCGACGGTCTCGTCAGGCGCTACTTGGGCGTCGAGCCACCGGCGTTCGCGGTCGCATCGCTGACCGTGTACCTGCCGCTTGGCGCACACCTCGTCACCGACGAGGAGGTCGCGGAGGCCAAGGACCGGCTCAACCGCCTCGAACACAACCCCGATGCGCTGCTCGCCGAGGTGGACTTCGATGAACCCGCCGAGCAGTCCAAGGCCGCCGCGCTCGCCGAGGAGAAGGCGCGGCTGGTGATGCAGATCGCGACGCCGGATGCCGACAAGAAGGCGCTCGGGCTGCGCATCCGCGAAGTCAACGCGGAGCTCTCTTCGCTGCTGGCGCCGCTCAAGGACCACTATGCCGCAGAACTGGCCGCGCTCGAGTCGCAGCGCGAGGCCAACGAGATCCTCACCGATCGCACCTACCCCTTCTGCTTCTGGTCGCCGGAGGAGATCGCCGACAAGGTGCGCTAGCGGGACCGCTCGATTGCTCCGGCTCCGCCCGGCGCGCTATGATGCTTCACTCACGAGCGCTACGCGCCCATCCGCGTTGAAAGGAAACGCCCATGTCGCTGCCCGTCGTTGACCCCAACCTCTGTACCGCGTGTGGCATCTGCGTGGATGAGTGCCCGCAGAGCTGCTACGACCTCGAGGACATCGCGCGCCTGAACCGCCCCGATGACTGCACCGAGTGCGGCATCTGCGTGGACGCGTGCCCCAACAGCGCGATCTCGATGGACTAGGTCGCGGGACATACACCCGTGTGAACAGCGGGGGCCGGGAGTGATCCCGGCCCCCGCTTCTTCTTTGTGCTCGTGTGCCTGGAGCAGTGGTCAGCCGCGCGGCCCCATCCGGTCGTTGACGTAGAGCTTCGGCTCGTTGCCCCGCAGCATTCCCACGAACCGCTTCCAGTGAGCGGCGATGACCACCGCCGCCATCACAAGGCAGAACGCGAGGTCCGGCGCGTTGAGAACGAGCGCCGCGACCGGAAGTGAGGCGGCAGCGGCCACCTGCCCGGCCATCATGTACTTGGTGATCGCGATCGTGGCGAGCCCCACCACGACCACCACGACGAAGTAGCGCCAGTCGTACGCCAGCAACGCGCCGCCGCCGGTCGCAAGCCCCTTGCCGGTACGCCCGAACCGCTTCGAGACGAACGCCATCCACAGCGAGTAGTTGTGCCCCAGCACCGCTCCGGCGACCGCCGCCTGAGGCACGATCATGAACCAGCGGCCGATCGGGTCGGCGTACGAGACGGGGCCGGTGGCCACCGGTACGAGGAGCGCCGCCGCGGTGAAGCCGCTCATGACCCCCTTGGCGAGCAGCACCGGCACGAACCCCTTGAGCGCGTCGCACACCATCGCGACGGCGAACCAGCCCCACGACCCCGTCGAGCGCCGCACGTTCATGGCGCCCACGTTGCCGCTGCCGTGCTCGGTGATGTTCTCGCCGGTCACGGTGCGCACGATGACGTAGGCGAAGGGTATCGAGCCGATCAGGTACGCCACGAGCAGCGCGCCGGCGGCGACGGCGGGATAAAGGGACACGGGGGCCATCAGCTACTCCTCGGGACGACGCACTCGATGGCACCTGGCAACATCGAGATCTCGTAGCGGTTCTCCAGCAGTACCTCGCCGTCGATCTGGGCGGGGACCGGGCCGTCGGACTCGATGATCAGCGAGGCACAGCGGCTCATGTGGACCGGCTTCATGCGGGTGTGCTTGCCGAGCACCACCGCGGGGAGCCGGACGAGCGCCTCGGGTAGCGACAGCGGGTCGATCATGCAGACGTCGAACAGCCCGTCATCGGCGACAGCGTCCGGGGTGATGAGGAATCCTCCGCCGTATGTCGGACCCTGCGTGACGGCGATGATCAACGTGTCGTGGTCTTGCGCGGGCCGGCCGTCGAACGCGATCCGCATGCGGAAGCTGTCCAGCTCGCTGAAGAGCACGTGGAGCAACGCCGAGAGGTACAGCCAGAGGCCTGAGCGGTTCTTGGTGACCTTGTACTCGACCGCCTTGGCCGTGACCTTGGCGTCGAGGCCCGCGGCGAAGCTGTTGTTGAAGTACGACCCGTTGCACAGGCCCACGTCGAAGCGGCGGCGCTCGCCGGTCGCCAGCACGAGGGCCGCTTGGGTCAGGTCGGTGGGAATGCCGAGGGTGCGTCTCGTGTCGTTGCCGGAGCCGGTCGGCAGCACGCCGAGCGCGGGCCGGACGGACGGATCGAGCGCCATCAGGCCGTTGAGCACCTCGTGGACGGTCCCGTCGCCGCCGGCCGCGACGACCAGGTCGTAGTCCGCGCCGCGCTCGCGTGCGATCGCGCAGGCGTGGCCCACGTGCTCGGTGGTGACCGTGTCGTGGGGAAGATTGAGCAGCAGCTGCTCGATGACCGGAACGAGTCTGGCGGTCTCGCCGTGCCTCGCCTCCGGGTTGACGATCAGAAGTGTCGTGCCGTGGTCCACGGTCTCTCCGCACGCCGGCTGTCCTGTCGTCACGAGAATACCGCAGGCGCGGCGGTCCGCGGCACGCACGGGTATGCTAAAGTGCCATTTCGCGCACGCCTCCTTAGCTCAGCGGATAGAGCGTCTGCCTCCGGAGCAGAAGGTCGCAGGTTCGAGTCCTGCAGGGGGCACCACCGCACCAGAATCGCAGAGGCCGGCCCCCGCACTGGGGAGCCGGCCTCTCGTGTCTGATCTCGGGTCGTTCGCCGACTAGTGACCCTCGGCGCGCTCCTTGAGGTAGACCTCGACGAGCTTCTTCTGCACGTCGCCCGGAACTTGCTCGTACGACGTGATCTCGATCTTGTACGAGCCCGTGCCGCTGGACAGGGCGCGCAGGTGCGGCGAGTAGTGAACGACCTCGGCGTAGGGAACGTGCGCCTTGATCACCTGGATACCGGGCGTCGGCGCGTCCATGCCGAGCACGCGTCCGCGGATCGAGCTGATGTCGCCCATCACTGCGCCGGCGTAGGCGTCAGGGACCTCGATCTCAAGCGTCGCGATCGGCTCGAGAATGACCGGGTCGGCCTGCTCGGCCGCGGCGCGAAAGCCGATGCGGGCGGCCGTGCGAAACGCCATCTCGTTGGAGTCGACGGCGTGCATCGAGCCGTCGTAGACCGCGACTCTGACGTCTTGCACCGGGTAGCCCGCGATGGCGCCCTGGGTCATCGTCTCCTGGATGCCCTTGTCGATCGCGATGATGTAGGGCTTGGAGATCTTGCCGCCGACGATCTCGTCTTTGAACTCGTAGCCGCCGCCCGGATTGGGCTCGATGCGCAGCCAGCAGTCAGCGAACTGACCGGAGCCGCCGGTCTGCTTCTTGTGACGCCCTTGGGCGCTCGCGGTCTTGCGGATGGTCTCGCGATACGGGATGCGCAGGTCCTGGGTCTCGGCCTCGACGTGGAAGCGCTCGTGCAGGCGCGAGATCACGACGTCGATGGCGGTCTCACCCATGGCGGTGAGCACCGTCTGATGGGTCTCCTCGTCGCGGCGAAGAACGAGGGAGGCGTCTTCGTCGACGATCGACTTCAAGGCGGTGCCCAGCTTGTCCTCGTCGGCCTTGGTCTTGGCGACGATGGCGACGGGGTAGAGGGGCTCGGGAAGCGGGAGCGAGTCGAACGCGATGCCGCCCTTGGCGGAGAGGGTGTCGTTGGTCAGCACGTCGCCGAGCTTGGTGAGCACGGCGATGTCGCCGGCGGGGGCGCCCGCGATGTCGGCGGTCTCTTTGCCTGTCATCTTGAAGACGTGGGCGATGCGCTCCTTCTTGCCCGTCCGGGAGTTCACGAGCTCGGAGCCGGGAACGAGCGTGCCCGAGACGACCTTGACGAAGTTGAAACGGCCCACGTAGGGGTCGCTCATCGTCTTGAAGACGTGGGCGGTGACGTCGCCGCTCGTCGAGAACGGGACCTCCTCGCCGTCGGTGGTGTGCAGCGGTCCGTGGGCCGTGGGCTCCGGGAAGAAGGTCACGATCTCGTCCATGAGGTCCTCGACGCCCTGCAGCGTCAGAGCCGAACCGACGAAGACGGGGATGACCTTGGACTGCGCGATGGCCAGGCCCAGGAGCTTCTCGAGGTCCTCTTGCGAGAGCGCTTCGCCCTCGAGGTACTTCATCATGAGCTCGTCGTCGGCCTCCGCCGTCTTGTCGGCGAGGGTCTCGCGCGCGGCATTGGCGGCGTCGACGAGTTCTGCGGGGATATCGAGAACGTCCTCGTGGTCGCCCTCGTGGTGGTAGGCCTTCATGCGGATGATGTCGACGACGCCGCGGAAGTCGGCCTCGGCGCCCATCGGGATCTGGACCGGCACCACGCGGTCGCCGAACTTGGCGACGAGCGAGGTCATGGCCGCGTCGAAGTCCGCGTGCTCCTTGTCGAGGCGGTTGATGAACACGGCGCGGGCGATGCCCATGTCGCCGGCGATCTTCCACAGACGCTCCGTCTGGACCTGCGGCCCGGCGACGGCATCGACCACGAACAGCGCCATCTCGGCGGCCTCCATGCCCGCGATCGCGTCGGCGATGAAGTCGGCGTAGCCGGGGGTGTCGATGACGTTGATCTTGACGCCATCGTGCATGACCGGAGCGAGCGAGAGGTTGATGCTGAACTTGCGCTTGATCTCCTCGGCGTCGTAGTCGAGGTTGCTCTGTCCTGCGTCGACCGAACCCAGGCGCTTGGCTGCGCCCGAAAGGTGGAGCATGGCCTCTGCAAGAGAGGTCTTGCCTGCCCCACCGTGGCCTACAAGGACGACGTTGCGGACCTTGTCAGTGCTCGGTGCTCCCACGGTCATCGCCTCCCGAATGACAAGCGCGTCACGCCGTTGTGACGCGCTTCTGTCCAGCGAGAGCGGCAAGCCCGCCCCCGCGGGTCCTTGATTTCACAGTCTACCCCTAACGTCGTGCGCCAACGCACTCCTTACCTCGCGGTGCCGACCCTGCTAGAATCTCTGGAGCATTCGTCCGCGCAGGGCTTCGGGCCCGCGCGCGTTCCAAGGAGGTTGCCGGACCGTGATGCTTCGCGCCCGCACGCTCACGCTGTTCATTCTCATCGTCGTTCTCGGACTGTCGATCGCTCTGGTCGGCTGCTCGAGCGGAGATGATACGCAGGCCAGCGACCAGACCACCCAGGACCAGCAGTCATCGGGCGAGAGCGCCGCGCCCGATCAGGGAGGAGACCAGTTGTACACGCCTGCCTACAAGCCCACGGGCAAAGAGACCGCGACGATGAAGACCAGCAAGGGCACCATCGAGATCAAGCTGTTCGGCAAGGACGCCCCGATCCACGTCGCGAACTTCGTCGAGCTCGCCCAGAAGGGCTTCTACAACAACACCAAGTTCCACCGCTACGAGCCCGGGTTCGTCATCCAGGGCGGCGATCCTCAGACCAAGGAGATGACGTCTGATCAGGTCGCGGCCGCAGTCGCTGACGGCTCGGTGCCGCTCGGCACGGGTGGTCCCGGCTACGTCATCAAGGGCGAGTTCGACCCGTCGGTGAACCCCAACAAGCACACCCGCGGCGCGCTCGGCATGGCGCGCACGATGGACCCCGACACCGCGGGCTCGCAGTTCTACTTCGCGCTGCAGCCGCTGCCCCAGCTCGACGGGCAGTACACCGTATACGGTCAGATCACCAAGGGTCTCGACGTCATGGACCAGCTCCGTGTCGGCGACGAGATCATCTCGGTGACCATCAACAACGCGAACTAGGGCGCCGCACTCGTGCCCGTGGACCAGCAGAAGTTCGCCGAGGCCCAGCAGGCCTACGACGCCGCCGACTTCCGGACCGCCGCCAAGCTCTTCCTGTCGTCGGCGGGCAAGGGGCCGGACGGAAACGGCGCGGCCTACCACATGGCCGGCAACGCGCTCATGCGTCTGCGTCGCTACGCTGACGCGGTGACTGTCTACGGTCACGCCCTGCGCGACGGCGCGTACGAGCGCCACGGTGCGGTGCAGGCAAACCTCGGTACCGCGTATGCCGCGCTCGGTGAGTACTCCGAGGCAGCGGTCGCCTACGAAGCCGCGCTGGCGGACCCCGGCTACCCCACGCCCTACAAGGCGTACCAGGGCATGGCCAGCGCGCTGATGGAGCGCCAGCGCGTCGAGGAGGCCGCGGTGGCGTACCGCAAGGCCGCGCTCGACGAGGGCAACCCCGATCCGGGCAAGGCGCTCGTCAACCTCGGGCTGTGCTTCATGGCGCTGCGCCGTCCGGCGGACGCCGCCGAGGCGTACAAGGCCGCACTCGGATTCGACACCTACCAGGGCCGCGGCAAGGCCCTCTCGAACCTCGGCATGGCCTACGTGGCCATGGGTGAGCACGATGAGGCCGTCCGCGCCTTCGAGAAGGCCACCGAACTGCACGGCTACCAGCTGCCCGCCTCCGCGCAGGCGGCCTACGAGGCGGCGCTTGAGGCCACGCGTCCCACGACCAAGACCATCGAGGGCTGGGAGACGGGCGAGATGCCCGCCATCGAGATGGGCGAGGCTCCCGGCGGGTGGGACACCACCGAGCTGATGGCGCTCACCGGCGCCGCCGCGGGCGTCGGCGTGACGTACGCCGACGCCGGGCCGGCCGAGGACCCGGGCGTTGCCGGCGACCCCATCGACGCCGACGTCGCTGCGGCCGCTGCCGCGGCGCTCGGCTTTGGCGATGACACCGCGGTCAACGACTTCTTCTCGATGACCGAGGAGCAGATGAAGGTCCGCGACCGGGAGGCCCGCAAGGCGCAGCGCCAGACCCGCGGTTCCGGCGGCTGGATCCGCACCGCCGTCATCGCCGCGATCGTCGTGCTGCTCGCCGGGGCGGCTCTGGGCGCCCTGTACTGGTTCGGCTTCGGTTGGCCGACGCAGCAGGCGACGGTCGAGGGGTTGCTCGTGGCCTACGGCAAGGGCGAGGCGGTCGAGAAGTACTGGGTCGCGGTCCCCGAGAAGGACGTCGCCAAGGAGATGGCCAAGGTCCCGCCGGTCAAGGAGTACACGGTCGACGCGGTCAACCGGGACACCGGTACCTCGACCGTTTCGGTGACGGTGACACCCGAGAAGGGCGCGCCGCTGCACTACACGGTCACCTTGCAGCGTGAAGGCGTCGGCTGGAAGGTCACCGGCGTCGAGAATGAATGGCGTTCCACGGGCGGCTAGGGCCGCTCGCGCAAGTATCAGCACACGAAAGGACTACCAGAGTGAGCCAGAAGACGTACGTGATGATCAAGCCGGATGCGGTCCGCCGCGGGTTCGTCGGCCGTATCGTGTCCCGCTTCGAGGACACCGGCCTGACGATCGAGCGCATGGAGTACGGCATGGTCACGCCCGAGCAGGCCGCCGCCAACTACGCCGAGCACGAGGGCAAGCCGTTCTACGACGGCCTCGTGTCCTACATCACCTCCGGCCCGGTCGTGAAGATGGTGCTCTCCGGCCCTGACGCCGTGAAGGTGTGCCGCAAGCTCATGGGCGTCACCAACCCGGCGGAGGCTGCCCCCGGCACCATCCGCGGTGACTTCGGCCTGACGCTGGACGAGAACGTGATCCACGGCTCGGACTCGGAGGAGTCCGCGCAGCGTGAGGTCGCGATCTTCTTCGGTGCGTAAGATGTGACGGCGGGCGGCCCTGCGGGGCCGCCCTTCTCGTACAGGGGCGGGTATGCCGTCGCCGCACCTGTACTGCCTGGGAGTAAGGGGTACCGCCATGTTCTTCCGCGTCATGGCCAAGGACCGGCTACCGGACTTGGTACGCGGCCTGTCGAGCGACTTCGAGGTCGTCGGACCGGTCGCCAAGGGCAAGGCCTACGTGTTCGCCACGATCGAGGATCCGGCAGATCTCGCTCTGGACTACGACACGACGATCCTGCCCCCCAAGAAGTACTTCGTGCCGCCGCACGAGGAGCTGATGCGCTTCCGGACCGAGGACGGACACGTCACCTCGGATCACGCGACCGCACATCCGCGGGTGCTCTTCGG
This sequence comes from uncultured Eubacteriales bacterium, assembly GCA_964500985.1. GTDB lineage: Bacteria > Actinomycetota > Coriobacteriia > Anaerosomatales > PHET01 > CAZCRB01. Next base: position 49,061 of record CAZCRB010000003.1, on the reverse strand, counting down.
TCTGCACCCGTGCGACATCAACGCCCTCATGCTGATGGACAACGTGTTCCTCGGCGAGTACGAGGATCCCTACTACAAGGCGCGGCGCGAGAACACGCTGCTCGTGGGCGTCAGCTGCACCCCGCGTGAGGAGTGCTTCTGCAACGCCTGGGGCACCGAAGAGGTGCACTGGGGCTTCGACATCTTCCTGACCGACCTGGGCGACCGCTACTTCGTGTCCGTCCGTTCGGTCCAGGGCGCCGAGCTGCTCGACCGCTGCGTCGAGACCGCGCACATCACCGAGCAGGACACGGCCGAGTTCCAGGCGCGCACCCACGAGTTCAAGGAGCGCTTCGCCGCCGATCTCGACACCTCGCAGATACCGCTGTTGCTCGACGCCAAGTTCGACGACCCGGTCTGGGACGAGCTCGGCGACAAGTGCCTGAGCTGTGGCGCGTGCTCGATGGTCTGCCCCACCTGCTATTGCTTCGACGTCAAGGACCGCCTGACGCCGGATGGTACCGAGGGCAGCCGCATGCGCGTGTGGGACTCGTGCCAGTTCTCCGAGTTCGCCGAGGTCGCGCACGGTCACAACTTCCGAGAGAGCCGCGCGAGCCGCGTGAAGTACCGCTACTACCACAAGCAGTGGGGCTATCTCTCCAAGTTTGAGCGCGTGCTGTGCGTCGGCTGCGGCCGGTGCCAGCGGGCGTGCAAGGCGGACATCAATCCGCGCGTGGTCATCGAGGCGTTGCAGAAGGGGGGTGCGCGATGAGCAGCATCTCCACCGCCAAGGCGTACCGCAAGCTCAAGGCGAACCCGTACCGCCCCTGGCCGGCGCGCATCACGTCGATCACCGAGCTGACCGAGAAGGAGAAGCTCTTCGAGTTCCGCCTCATCGACGACGACGTTCGCGAGACGTTCGACTTCGATGCGGGCCAGTTCGTCGAGCTGTCGATCTTCGGTGTCGGCGAGGCGCCTATCTCGATCTCCTCGGCGCCGTCCAAGCAGGGCTTCATCGAGTTGTGCGTGCGTGACTCCGGTGATGTCACCGGGGCCTTGCACAAGAAGCAGTGCGGCGATGTCGTCGGCCTGCGCGGCCCGTTCGGCCGCGGCTTCCCGTTCGAGGACATGAAGGGCCACGACATCCTGCTCGTCGCAGGTGGTCTGGGCATCGCGCCGCTCAAGTCCCTCATCAACCACATCCACGACGAGCGCCACGACTTCGGCAAGGTCACGATCCTGTACGGCTCGCGCAACCCCAGCGAGGTCCTGTTCCGTCGCCAGTTCGACATGTGGCGCCACCGGGACGACTTCGAGCTGATCATGACGGTGGACCAGCCCGACGAGTCCTGGGACGGCGAGGTGGGCCTTGTGACGCGCCTGTTCGACGATCTCGAGCTCGATCCGGCCAACACCTACGGCGCGATCTGTGGGCCTCCGGTCATGTACAAGTACGTGATCGAGGAGATGCGCAAGAAGGAGATGGACGTCGACCGCATCTACGTGAGCTTCGAGCGCCGGATGAAGTGCGGTATCGGCAAGTGCGGTCACTGCGGCGTCGGCCACCAGTACGCCTGCATCGACGGCCCGGTGTTCAACTACTGGGAAGCCATGAACCTGCAGGAGGCGATCTAGATGGCGCCGCGCGTCGTCGTCATCGGTCTGGCCAGCGACTTTGGCTGCCAGGTGCAGATGACCAACATGGAGGACCACCTGCTCGACGTGCTCGGTGCGATCGATCTGACCTACTGGCAGCTCGCCTCGAGCGGACACATGCCAGCCGTCTACGACGTCGCCGTCATCGAGGGCGCCGTGACCACGGTGGAGCACGTCGAGCTACTCAAGACCGTCCGTGCGACCGCCGGCACCGTGATGGTGATCGGCGCCTGCGCCATCACCGGCGGCATCCCCGGTCTGGCCACCTCGGGCGATCTCGAGGACCGCGTCGGCTGCGTCTACGGCGACGAGGGCGACATCGTGGCGTGCGGCCGCATCTCGCCGATCCCCGTCGACGCCGTCATCGATGTCGACTATCACGTTCCCGGGTGCCCGATCCAGCCGGCGGAGTTCGTCTCGACCCTTCAGCGGGCCCTCATGGGACTGTCCGACCGCCCGCCGCGCGAGCCGTTGTGCGCCGCGTGCAAGATGGCCGAGAACGTCTGCTTCTACAGCCAGGGCCAGGTGTGTCTCGGACTCGTGACCAGGACCGGCTGTGGCGCCAAGTGCGTATCGCTCGGACGCCCGTGTACCGGTTGCCGCGGTATCGCCGACGACGCGAACGTCGCGGCCGCCGGGGAGCTGATAGCCAAGTGGGGCTTCACCCCGCAGGACCTGGAAAGCGCACTCGAACTCTACAACTCGCTAACGGAGGTGGCCCGATGAGCACGCTGACCGTCGAGCACGTCGCTCGCATCGAGGGCCACGGCACGATCACCGTCGACGTTGAGGCCGGGGTCGTACGCGACATCCGCATGGACATCGTCGAGCCGGCGCGCCTGTTCGAGTCGATGGTGGTCGGGCGCCGCTTCGACGAGGCGCCGCTGATCACGAGCCGCATCTGCGGTATCTGCTCGCCCAACCACCAGATCACCGACATCAAGGCGATCGAGGACGCGTTGGACATCGAGGTCTCCGAGCGCACCAAGCTGCTCCGGGAGCTCCTCGTGTACGGTTCGTACCTGCAGAACCACGCGACCCACCTGTACCTGTTCGCCGCCCCTGACTTCGTCGGCCTGCCGAGCGTCTTTCCGCTGGCAGAGACGCACCCGGACGTAGTGAGGCGCGCTCTGCACATCAAGAAGCTCGGTAACGAGCTGACCGCCACCGTCGGCGGTCGACCGGTGCACCCCGTCACCGCCGTGGTCGGCGGGTTCACGTCCGAGGCGCCGCTCTCCGAGCTCGAGCGCTTCGCCGAGCGCCTGCACGAGGTCGCGCGCGATGCGGCCGACACCGTCGAGCTGTTCTCGACGTTCGAGGTGCCCGATTTCGAGACGCCCGGCGAGATGCTCGCGCTCGTCAGCCCCGACACGTACGCGATCTACGACGGGCAGGTCTGCGCGCTCGACGCCGGCTGGTGCCGGACGCCGGGTGAGTACCGCGAGTTCGTCACTGAGACCATCGTCGAGCACAGCAACGCCAAGCACTCGACCGTCGACGGCCGCACGTTCATGGTGGGCGCGCTGCCGCGGGTGAACCTGTCGTGGGACCGTCTGCTGCCGGCGGCCCGCGTGGTCGCCAGCAAGGCCGGGCTGCGCCCTGTGTCGCGCAACTCGTTCCACAACAACCTGTGCCAGGCCATCGAGCTGGTGGACGCAGCGGAGCGCTGCGCCCTGCTGTGCGAGCGCCTGGTCGAGGAGGGCGGCTCGAGCGCGCCGGTGGGCTTCGCGGTCCGTCAAGGCGCCGGTACGGGCGCGACCGAGGCCCCGCGGGGCACGCTGTACCACTCGATCGCCATCGACGACGACGGCATCGTCACCGCCGGCAACGTCATCACTCCCACGGCGCAGAACCTCGCCAACCTCGAGGCCGACATGCGCGCGTTCGCGCCGACCGTCGCGCAGCTGCCCGAAGCCGAGTTCATCCTCAAGATCGAACAGCTGGTACGCGCGTACGACCCGTGCCTCTCCTGTGCGGTCCACTAGCGGCGATCACCGCGATGACGAGCGACCCGGCCACCGCGGCCGGGTCGCTTTGGTTTAGGGGCGAGGAAGCTTCCGGCAAGGCGCGCGTGGCATCGTGGGCTCTCGGACGGACTTGAGGGGGCACGATGGCACCACGGATACTCCACGGCGGTGCGGAACCGCGGACGCTTCTGCTGGAGGGCAGGGGAGACGCCCTGAGCGACGAGGGCCTTCTGTCGGTCCTGGTCGGACGGGAAGCGGCCGAGGGCATGGGGCGGCTGTTCGCCGCCGGGCCGCTCTCGGCCGACCTGTGGCGCGTGGCACCCGAGGACCTCGTGGCGCTCGATGGCGTCGGTCCGGCCGCCGCAGCGCGGCTGCTCGCGTGTCTCGAGGTCTCGCGGCGCGCGGGACTGCGCAGGGCGGCCGAGGCCGCCGTGATCTCGACGCCTGAAGACGTGGTGGCGGTGTGCGGGCCGCAGCTCCAAGGCCTGGACCGCGAGCACTTCTGGACGCTGGCCCTCAACACGAAGAACCGCCTGCTGAAGATCATCGAGGTGTCGGTCGGTTCGCTCAACGCGTCGATCGTGCACCCGCGCGAGCTGTTCAAGGACGCCGTACGTGTCTCGGCGGCCTCCGTCGTGGTCGTTCACAACCATCCGAGCGGGGACCCCACACCTTCGGGCGCCGACATCCAGCTCACGCGACGGCTGGTGAAGGCCGGCGACGTCTTGGGGATCGAGCTGCTCGATCACGTCGTGATCGGTGACGGAGGGGAGCATGCGAGCCTGCGCGATCTCGGGCTCATGTGAGCGGGAAGAGGGCGGAGTTCCGTAACCGCGCCGTCAACGGCCGCCTGACCTGCTGTGCTATCCTTTCGAGCAGTCGAGATGGACCGGCCCGGACCTCAGTGTCCAGGGTCGGTCTTGACGTGCAGAGCGCACCCAGCAGCGCTCGCGGCCCCGACTGGGCCTTGAGAAGAGATGGAGCGACCGTGTCGCTTGTGGATATGTTCTTCAATTCGTGGGGCGGCGACATGGCCGTCGACCTTGGTACCGCCAACACCCTGGTGTCGGTCCGCGGACGGGGCATCGTGCTGATCGAGCCCTCCGTCGTCGCCGTCGAGCGCGACTCCAAGCGTGTGCTGGCCGTCGGCATCGACGCCAAGCGCATGCTCGGCCGTACGCCCGGCAACATCGTGGCCATCCGCCCGCTCAAAGACGGCGTCATCGCCGACTTCGAGGTCACCGAGGCGATGCTGCGCTACTTCATCAACAAGACGCGCGTGAAGCGTTTCCCGTGGCAGCCCAAGCCCCGCGTCGTCGTCTGTGTTCCCTCCGGCGTGACCGAGGTCGAGAAGCGCGCCGTGTTCGAGGCCACCATGCAGGCCGGCGCGCGCCAGGCCTTCCTCATCGAGGAGCCCATGGCAGCGGCTATCGGCGCCGGTCTCCCGATCCAGGAGCCCACTGGTTCGATGGTCGTCGATATCGGTGGCGGTACGACCGAGGTCGCCGTCATCTCGCTCGGCGGAATCGTGACCGCGCAGTCCATCCGCATCGCCGGCGACGAGTTCGACGAGGCCATCGTCGGCTACGTCAAGCGGGCGTACAACGTGCTCATCGGCGAGCGCACCTCCGAGGAGATCAAGTTCGAGATCGGCTCGGCTTGGCCGCTGCTCGAGGAGGTCGACGTCGAGGTTCGCGGACGCGACCTGCTCACGGGTCTGCCGCGCACCATCACCATGGAGTCCGAGGAGATCCGCGAGGCGCTCGAAGAGCCCACCGCCGCGATCGTCTCGGCGGTGAAGGGCACACTCGAGCAGACCCCGCCGGAGCTCGCGTCCGACCTGATGGAGTACGGCATCGTGCTGACCGGCGGCGGCGCCCTGCTCAAGGGGCTCGACGAGCGACTCCGTCACGAGACCGGCATGCCCGTCCACGTCTCCGAGAGCGCGCTGACCAACGTCGTCGACGGCTCGGCGCAGGCCCTTGAGGAGATCGACGCGCTCAAGAAGGTCCTCCAGGGCGGGCGCTAGGCCCCGGCCGCACCGCATGAAGCTGCCTCAGCCCGACAGAACGGTCCCCCGGCCCGGACTCCTGATCATATTGGTCGCGCTGTCGATCGTCGTGATCACCGTGTGGTTCCGGGAGCCCCAGACCGGACCGTTGCACCGTGCCCGCGTTCTCGTGCAGACGGCGGCCGCTCCCGTGTCGGCCGCCGGCGGCTGGGTCACCGCGCCCGTCCGCGGGCTGTTCGCGTGGATGGGCGACCTCGGGGTCTCCCGCAGTCAGCTCGAGCAGCTGCGCACCCAGAACACCGAGCTTCGCGCACGCGTTGCCGAGCTCGAAGAGGCGCGCCTCGAGAACGAGCGCCTGCGCGGCCTGGTGGCGATCAAGGAGGCCCAGGACCTCGAGGCGGTCGCCGCGCGCGTCATCGGCCGCCCCACCAACTCGTGGGAGGGCGTCATCACCATCGACCGGGGTTCCGGGGACGGGATCAAGGTCGGCATGCCCGTGGTAGGTCCGCTCGGGCTCCTCGGACAGACGGTGTCGGTGGGTCCTGGCTTCTCGCGAGTCCGCCTGATCACCGACCAGCGCAGCGGCGTCGCCGCGCTGGTGCAGCGCAGTCGGGCCGAGGGCATCGTCAAGGGCACCATCGACGGCCGCCTCACGATGGAGTTCGTCAGCACCGACACGACCGTCACCGCCGGTGACGTCGTCATCACCTCCGGCATCGGCGGGGTCTATCCCAAAGGCATCGTCATCGGAGAGGTGTCCGAGGTGGATCGTCAGGCCAACGCGCTGTACCAAGACATCGCACTGCAGCCCGCGAGCGACCTCGCCGGGCTTGAAGAGGTGCTCGTGCTCACGGGCGCTCCGCCCGCCACCGCTCCCGAGGGAGGCGAGTGATGAACCGATTCCTTACCGTGACGGCCGCCTTGCTGGTCGCCGTGCTCTTGCAGGCGGGCCTGGCCCCGTACCTGACGATATTCGGCGTGACCCCCAACTTCCTGCTGCTCTTCACGGTGACGATCGCGCTCGTCGCCGGACCGCGTGAAGGCGCGGTCTCCGGCTTCGCGGCGGGCCTGCTCTTCGACTTGTTGGGGAGTGGCGCGGTGGGTCCGATGGCGCTCGTGCTCGCCGTGACCGGGTATCTCGCTGGACTGATGCACGAGCAGATGTTCGCGGAGGGCTGGCTGCTGCCGCTCACCGTGCTGTTCGTTGCGTCTTTGGGCAGCGAGATCGCCTACGGCCTGCTCAACGACCTGTTGGGCGCCGGTGGCTCGTTCTGGCTCACGTTCGCCACCAAGATGCTGCCGGCCGCGATCTACAACACCGCGCTCGCGTTGCTGATCTACCCGTGGTTGGCGCGCTTCTTGCGTCGTGACCGGCCTATGACGACGTTCCGACGGCTGGCGTGACCTGCGCAAAACGCGGCCAGCGAGCGGCCCTGAGGGCCTGACGCGACCACGAAGCGGACACAGATGCCAAGCTTTCGACAGACACTCAAACCCCGGTTCGCCGTTCTCGGCGGCGTGGTCGTCGCCGTGCTCGTGCTGCTGCTTCTGCGCCTGTGGAGCATGCAGGTTCTCAACGGGACCGCATACGCGTCCCAGGCCGAGCAGAACCGCGTGCGCGAGATCACCACGCCCGCGCCGCGCGGGCGCATCCTCGATCGCAACGGGGTCGAGCTCGTGACCAACCGCGCCACGTTGGCGGTCCTCGTCGCGCCGAGTGCGCGGGACGACAAAGAGATGCTCAACCGCCTGTCGGCGCTGCTCGACGTGCCCGTCACCGAGCTGATGGAGCGCATCACGAGCGTGAAGGAGGCCGCGTTGGCGCCGCGCGTCGTCGCGATCGACGTGCCGATGGCGGCGGTGGCCTACATCTCCGAGCATGCCGGCGACTTCGAGGGTGTCGAGGTGCGCACGCTGGCGGTTCGCGAGTACCCCAAGGGGCGCCTGGCGGCGCACGTGCTGGGATACACCGGCGAGATCTCGGAAGACGAGATCGCCTCCGACGCGTTCGCGGGCTACGACCCGACCGACGTCGTCGGCAAGGCGGGCGCCGAGAAGTCGTTCGAGTCCGTGTTGCAGGGCGATCGGGGGCGTCGCGTGCTCGAGGTCGACGCATCGGGCAGCCCGCGCCGCATCATCTCCGAGACCGACCCCGAGCCCGGGCGCGACGTCGTGCTGACCATCGATGCGAAGGCACAGGCGGTCGCGGAGAAGGCGCTCGCAGAGGCGATCAAAGACGCCCACAAGGACAAGTACACGAAGGCCAACGCCGGCGCGGCCGTCGCGCTCGACGTGCGCACCGGCGAGGTACTCGCCATGGCGAGCCTGCCGACGTATGACCCGACGATATTCCTCAACGGCATCTCGACCAAGGAATGGCAGTCGCTCACCTCGACCGATTCGGCGTATCCGCTCACCAACCGTGCGTTGATGGCCCAGTACCCGCCGGCATCCACGTTCAAGGCGTTCACGGGTCTGGCTGGTCTGCAGGACGGCATGACGCGCCAGTGGGCGACCTACCAGTGCAACGGCAAGTGGACCGGCATGGGTGACCAGTGGAGCAAGTGGTGCTGGGACCACGGCGGCCACGGCAACGAATCGTTCATGGCGGGCATCGCCGACTCGTGCGACACGGTCTTCTACGAGATCGGGTACGCGTTCTACAAGGACAAGGGCGAGAAGCTCCAGAAGTTCGCGCGCCAGTTCGGCTACGGGCAGAAGACCGGTATCGACCTTCCCGGAGAGGTGGACGGCCGCGTGCCCGATGCCGCGTGGAAGAAGAAGTACAACGAGGACTACCCGGAGTACCAGCGCTGGCTTCCTGGCGACACCGTCAACATGGCCATCGGACAGGGCGACATGCTCGTGACACCGCTTCAGGTCGCCGCGACCTATTCGGGCATCGCCAACGGCGGCAAGGTCATGCGCCCGCACGTGCTCAAGTCCGTGCTCGATGCCGACCTCAAGCCGGTCCGGTCGACCGAGCCCGAGGTCGCCTTCGCCCCCAAGGTCTCCAAGGCCAACGTGGCGATCATGCGCAGCGCGCTCGAGAACGTCACCACGGACGGGACGGCCAAGGCGGTGTTCCGCGGGTTCGACACGCCCGTGGCGGGCAAGACGGGAACCGCGCAGGTCGCCGGCAAGGACGACTACGCGTGGTTCGTGGGATACGCGCCGGCCGACAAGCCCAAGTACCTCGTCGCCGTCGTCGTCGAGCAGGGCGGGCACGGCGGATCGGTGGCCGGACCCGCGGCTCGGCAGATACTCGCCGCGCTGCTGGGCGAGAAGGTCGAACACGTCACGGCGAAGGATGATTCGCGATGACGCCGGTACGCCAGGACGTCTCACCGCTGCGCGTGGTCAACCCGATCCTCGTGGCCGCCGTCGTGCTGCTGGCGGCGTACGGCACGCTGATAGTCTCCTCGGCGGTCTCGGGCATGGACGCGGGCTCGGCGATGACCAAGAAGCACCTCTTTGGACTCGCGATCGGCCTCATCCCGCTCATCGTGGCCTGGGCGTTCGACTACCGCAAGCTCGAGGCGTGGGCGGGTCCGCTGTTCATCCTCGACGCGTTTCTGATACTGATGCCGCTGATCCCCGGTCTCGGCGCGACGGCCAAGGGCGCCCAGCTGTGGCTTGAGATCGGCGGCGTGCGTCTCATGCAGCCCTCCGAGCCGGGCAAGATCGTCTTCATCATCGCGATGGCGGCCGCGCTTTCACGCTACAAAGGCAAGCTCGACAACCCGCGCGACGTCTTGAAAGTGCTCGGGCTCGCCGCCGTGCCGATCCTGCTCGTGGTCGCCGTCGGCGACCTGGGTACCGGCCTCGTGTTCGTGGCCATAACCCTGGGGATGCTGCTCATCGGCGGCATCCCGTCGCGCTGGTTCCTCGTGTTCGCGCTGATCGCGGTGCTCGGCGTGAGCGCGGTCCTCAAGTTCGGGCTGCTCGAGGAGTACCAGGTCAACCGGCTGCTCGTCTTCATCGATCCTGCGCGCGATCCCAAAGGCGCCGGCTACAACCTGGAGCAGTCCAAGATCGCCATCGGTTCGGGCGAGTTCACCGGCCAGGGCCTCGGCTCCGGCACGCAGGGCAACCTGAACTTCCTGCCCGAGCGGCACACCGACTTCATCTTCAGCGTCTTGGGAGAGGAGCTTGGCTTCGTCGGCGTGATCGTCTTGCTCGGACTGTACTTGGCGTTGCTGATCACGGCGCTCGAGATCGCCGCATCGAGTCGCGATCTCTTTGGGTCGCTGATCTGCGCGGGCATCATCTCGATGTGGACGTTCCAGATACTCGAGAACATCGGCATGACCGTGGGTTTGATGCCCATCACCGGAATCCCGCTTCCGTTCATGAGCTTTGGTTCTTCATTCATGGTCACCAACATGTTGGCCGTGGGTATGCTGTTGTCCGTGTGGACCCGCCGCTACGCCTGAGGGGGCACCCGTGGCTTTCATCTTCGACATAAGGGAACTGGTCAATTCGGGCGAGAAGATGCGCGCCGAACGAGAGAAGCCCGTCCGTATCGCCGTCTACATCGACGCCCAGGCGCCTGAGGCCGCCGTGCAGGCGCTCAAGGATGCGCTGCGCCCTCAGACCGGCAATGCGCGGTTGCACGTCGAGGCGGTCGTGCCCGGCGATGTCCTGCTCGTCGACGACAGCGCCGACGTGGTGATCGCGCTCGCCGGCCCCGGCGACACGCTCGCCCCGTCGCTGGCACGCGCACGGGAGAAGTTCGTGCCGACCGTCGCGCTCGTGGCGCAGGCAGACCGAAACGCTGCCGCGCGACGGCTCGACCATCCGGTCCTCGACACCCTGGCGGCCGAGGAGGCAGCTGAGCTCGTCGCGCTGCTCGGCGCTTGGCTCGAGGACCGCGTCAGCGGCAAGCGCATCGCCTTGGCTGCCAACTTCGAGTTCGTGCGCCGGGCTGTCGCGGTCGAGGCGGTCAAGACCACCTCGCTGCAGAACGGTGTGGTCGGAGGCGTCGTCATCATCCCCGGCGCCGACATGCCGATCATGACGCTGAACCAGGCCAAGATGGTCATGCAGATCGCCGCCGCCTACGGTCAGCCGCTCGGCGCGGAGCGCATCAAGGAGCTCGCGATGGTCGTGGGCGGGGGCTTCGCGCTGCGCGCGGTCGCCCGACAGGCGCTCACGCTGGTGCCCGGCTTCGGGTGGGCGATCAAGGCGGGGATCGGCTACTCCGGCACGCTCGCGATGGGTTATGCGGCCATCGAGTACTTCGAGCAGGGCGGCGACGCGTCGGGGCTGGCCGTCAAGATCGCCGAGGCGCGCGACAAAGCCGTTCAGGCGGTGAAGTCCCGGGGCCCTCGGTCGCGCGAGGTGGTGCCCGCACACGCCTACGTCGTCGAGAGCGGCGCACAGGAGTACCTCGTCGTGGAGCCGGTCGTCGCCGACCCCGTGACCGAGGCCGCTTCACTGATCGCGGAGTCCGCATTGCCGGCGGGACCGTCCGACGTGGAGCCGCCGATGGGAACCGGGGCGGGGGAGCGGTGACGAGAGCCGACCTGTGGCCTCGTCTCGAACCGCTGCTCGCCCGGATCGAACGCCCTGCGCGCTACATCGACCGCGAGTGGGGAGCCACCCACGACGATGACGCCGCCTACGGTGCGGTGCTGCTGTACCCCGACACCTACGAGCTCGGTCAGGCCAACCAGGCACTCGGGA
>CAZCRB010000003.1:0-37660 GCA_964500985.1 uncultured Eubacteriales bacterium | reverse complement strand
GTGCTGCTGTACCCCGACACCTACGAGCTCGGTCAGGCCAACCAGGCACTCGGGATCCTCTACCAGATCCTGAACGGCATGGACGATGTCGTCGCCGAGCGGGCCTACCTGCCGTGGCTCGACTTGGCCGACCTGATGCGCGAGCACGAGCTGCCGCTGTTCTCGCTCGAGAGCTGTGCCCCGGTGAGCAGCTTCGACCTGTTCGGGATCACGCTGCCCTACGAGCTGTCCTACACCAACGTCTTGGAGGCGCTCGACTTGGCGGGCCTCCCGCTGCGCAGCGCCGACCGGACCGATGCGCACCCCCTCGTCGTCGGCGGAGGGCCGAGCGTCTACAGCCCCGAGCCGGTCGCGCCGTTCTTCGATGCGATCCTGATCGGCGAGGGCGAGGAAGCCATACGCGACATCGTCGCGGTGCACCGCGCCGCCAAGGCCGCGGGCCACTCGCGTGAGGAGCTGCTGCGCGCCCTGGCGCAGATCCCCGGCGTCTACGTGCCGTCACTGTACGTGCCGAGCATCGACGAGAACGGGCGGTTCCTCGGCATGGAAGCGCTCGAGGGCGCGCCGGAGACGGTGCTCAAGCGCGTCGTGAGCGACCTTTCAGCCGCCCCGGCGCCCGTCTGCCCGGTCGTGCCGTTCATGGACGTGGTCCACGATCGCTTCGCCGTCGAGGTCCTGCGCGGCTGCACGCGCGGCTGCCGCTTCTGCCAGGCGGGCATGGTGTACCGACCGGTTCGCGAGCGCACAGCCGATGAGATCGTGCGCGCGTCGCTCGCCGGTCTGGCCTGCACGGGCTACGACGAGGTCTCGCTCACCTCGTTGTCCACGGCCGATCACAGTCAGCTCGAAGAAGTCCTGCGGCGCCTGACCAAGCGGCTTGCGGGCACCGGGACGTCGGTGTCCTTGCCGTCGCTGCGAGTCGACGCGTTCAGCGTCGAGATGGCGCGGCTGATCGGCAGCGGTCGCAAGAGCGGTCTCACCTTCGCGCCCGAGGCCGGCACTCAGCGGTTGCGCGACGTCATCAACAAGAACGTCGACGAGAACGACCTGCTCGACACCGTCAAGTCGGCGTTCGAGTCAGGATGGCGCCGGGTGAAGCTCTACTTCATGATCGGCCTGCCCACGGAGACCGACGAGGACATCGCCGGCATCGGCAAGCTCGTGTGGCGCGTGCTCGAGGTCGCCAAGGCGGCCACACCGCCGGCACAGCGCGGCTCGATCCGCATCGGGGTCAGCGTCTCGACGTTCGTCCCCAAGACGCAGACCCCGTTCCAGTGGGACGCACAGGTCTCGCTCGATGAGGTGCGCCGCCGTCAGGGCGTGCTGCGCGAGTCGATGCCCCGCAAGGGAGTCGATCTGCACTGGCATGACGCCGAGGTGAGCTTCCTTGAGGGTGTGATGGCGCGCGGTGGCCGCGAGGTCGCCGACGTCGTCGAGACGGCCTGGCGCGCCGGTGCGCGGTTCGACGCCTGGACCGAGCGGTTCTCGCTCGGGCGGTGGATGGACGCGTTTCGGGAGTGCGGCGTCGACCCGGAGACGATCGCGAACCGTGAGCGTGCTCAAGACGAGGCCCTGCCGTGGGACCACCTGAGCGCAGCGGTCTCGCGTCGCTACCTGATCCGGGAGCGCGAGCGCGCGCTCGCAGGGGCTACGACGCCCGACTGCAGCTTCAGCGGGTGCACCGGCTGCGACGTCTGCGGCGACCTGGGCGTCGACGTCGTGTTGGGCGGAGGTGAGCGCCGATGACGCCGGGCGAGTTCAGGCTGCGCGTCCGCTACGGGAAGGTCGGCCGGCTCCGGCACCTGTCCCACCTCGAGGTCATCCACGCCATCGAGCGGTCGATCAGGCGTGCCGACCTGCCGTTTGCCGTGACGCAAGGGTTCCATCCGCACCTCAAGGCGGGCTACGGTCCCGCACTGCCCGTTGGGACCGCTGGCGACAATGAGTACTACGACGTGTGGCTTACGCGCTATATTGGAGCGGACGAGGTGGCGCGCAAGCTCGCGGCCTCGACGCCGGCAGACCTCGCGCCGCTCGAAGTGCGCTACGTGCCCGACCGGGCACCCGCGCTGACGGCAGCGCTGACGATAGCGATGTACCGGGTTGAGTTGGACGGGAAGGAGACGCTGGCAGAACAGGTTCGTACGGCGCTCGCTGAACTTATCGAGGGCAAGACGCTGACGGTAGAGCACAAGGGCAAGAAGAAGGTTTTCGACCTCACGCGCAGCCTCCCGAAGGGGGCGCGTGTCGAGGGGACACCGGACGGGGCGGTCGTCGAGATCGCGGTCCGGATGGGACCGGAGGGTTCTCTGCGTCCCGATGTGCTCATGAAGTCGGCTCTCGAACTCGCTCAAGCAGAGGCACTCGCCGTGCGCACGACGCGGCTCGACACGCTCGTAGAAGACGACGAGGGGGTCTGGTCGCGTCCCGTGTGACGGGAGAGGACCAGTGGCCGATCTGGCCCGCGAGATGCTGATCTCGCACGATACGAACGAGACGCGCGTCGCTCTTCTTGAGGACCGCGAGCTCGTGGAACTCTATATCGAACGCCCCAAGCGCAGTGTCGTGGGCAACGTCTACCTGGGGAAGGTCTCCGACGTGTTGCCCGGCATGCAGGCGGCGTTCGTCGACATCGGGCTCGAGAAGAACGCGTTCCTCTACGTCGACGAGGTGGTCTCACCCGAGGGCGTCGAGGGCGTTCCCAAGCGCGACATCGCGCAGCTCCTCAAGGTCGGCCAGCAGGTCATGGTGCAGGTCACCAAGGACCCGATGGGCACCAAGGGCGCACGCGTCACGACCGAGATCACGCTGCCCGGCCGCTTCCTCGTGCTGATGCCGTACTCGAGCTTCATCGGCGTCTCCAAGAAGCTGCCCGACGAGGAGCGCGACCGCCTTCACGGGATCGTCTCGCCGCTCATGCCCAACGGTGTCGGCGCGATCGTGCGCACCGTCGCGCAGGGTGCCTCCGAGCGCGACATCGTGAGCGACCTCGAGTTCCTGCTGCGCCTCTGGAAGCGGGTCAACCACCAGTCGACCGAGGCGCTCGCCCCGGAGGTCATCTACACCGAGATGGACCTGTCGCTGCGTTTCGTGCGCGACGTGTTCTCGGAGGAGTACCGCCGCCTGGTGATCGACGACAAGGCCACCTACGACAAGGTCGTCTCCTTCCTCAAGAAGACGTCGCCACAGCTCGTGCGGCGCGTCCAGCTGTATCGCGACAAGGAGTCGTTGTTTGAGGCGCACCGCCTGCAGGACGTGATCGATTCGGCGTTGAAGCGCCAGGTGATGCTGCCGAGCGGGGGCTACCTGATCATCGACAAGACCGAGGCGCTCATCGCGATCGACGTCAACACCGGCAGGTTCGTTGGCAAGCGCTCGCTGGAAGAGACGATCGTCCAGACCAACCTCGAGGCGGCCGAGGAGGTCGTGCGGCAGCTGCGGCTCCGCGATCTCGGCGGCATCATCGTCATCGACTTCATCGACATGGAGAGCCCGGCGAATCGCACGCTTGTCCTGCAACGGCTTCAGGCGGCGCTCGACCGGGACCGGACCAAGACGCGCATGAGCGACATCTCGCGCCTGGGTCTGGTGGAGATAACCCGCAAGAACGTCACCGACGGGCTCTACGGCGTGCTGACCGAGCGCTGCGCGTGTTGCGACGGTGAGGGCCGCGTCATATCCCGCCAGACGCGACGAATCGCCGCGGAGCGCCGCATGCGTGAGATACTTCGCAACGGGAAGAGCGACGCGTACCTGTTCGGCCTCAACCCGGAGACGTTCTCGCTGGTCACCGAGCCCGGTCTCAACGTCGCCGCCTCGCTCAGGGCGGAGACCGGCAAGCAGGTCACCATCGTGCCCGATCCTGAGGCGGAGGCGACCGAAGTCCGTGTGCTGATCGAAGGGCGGACCGGCCTGTTCGCGCGCAGGCCGTTCAAGCCCTAGGAGAGTGGGTAGATACGCCCGGAGGCGTGTGAGTTTGCATTCCGCATTGACGGTGTGCGAACGCCCTGCTAACCTACTGCTTCGCGCGTTCTTACAGCGATTGAAAGGTTCCCGATGTACGCAGTCGTTGCCACTGGTGGCAAGCAGCACAAGGTCGCAGCCGGCGATGTCGTGGTTGTCGAGAAGCTCGACGCCCAGCCCGGCGATACCGTCAATTTCGACGTGGTCTTCCTCGCTGACGAGGGTGAGATCACCGTCGACCCCGCCGCCCTCGCATCCGCGAAGGTCACCGGCGAGGTCGTCGAGCACTTCAAGGGCGAGAAGGCCGTGGTCTTCAAGTTCAAGAAGCGCAAGGGTTACAAGCGCACCAAGGGTCATCGCCAGGAGCTGACCCGCGTCCGCATCACCGATGTGGTCGCCTCGGCTCCCAAGAAGGCCGCACCCAAGAAGAAGGCCGCCGAGAAGGTCGAGGAGCCCGTCGCTGAGGCGACCGAGGCTGCCGCGGCCGCTGAGAACGAGTAAGGCAGGGATCGAGCAATGGCTCATAAGAAAGGTCTCGGCTCTACCAAGAACGGTCGCGACTCCAAGGCCAAGCGCCTGGGCGTGAAGCGGTTCGCGGGCGAGCAGGTCAACGCCGGCACGATCATCGTTCGCCAGCGCGGCACGCACTTCCACCCCGGCGACAACGTCGGCCGTGGCGGCGACGACACGCTCTTCGCCATGGTGCCCGGTACCGTGGAGTTCACCCGCGGTCTCAAGCGCAAGGTGCACGTTCGACCGTTCGAGGCCTAACGGCCCGGTCACGGCTATCGAACTGACACGAGCCCTCCGCCAACACCCGGCGGGGGGCTCGTTCGCATATCATGGGCGCATCGGCGCCCCTCACTGAGAGAGAGCATCGACTGTGTTCATCGACGAGGTGACCATCCACGTCAAAGCGGGAGACGGCGGCGCGGGCTGCATGTCGTTCCGCCGGGAAGCGCACGTCCCCAAAGGCGGTCCTGACGGCGGCGACGGAGGGCGCGGCGGCAACGTCGTGCTCGAGGCCGACCCCGGCCTGTCCTCGCTCATCGACTACCGGTTCAAGCACCACTTCAAGGCGGCCAAGGGCATCCACGGCAAAGGCTCACGCCTGCACGGTGCCCGCGGCGAGGACCTCGTGCTGCGCGTGCCGCTCGGTACCGTTGTGCGCTATGCCGAGACCGGCGAGCAGATCGGCGACCTGACGCACGCCGGTCAGCGCCTCGTGGTCGCGGAGGGCGGTCACGGCGGGCGCGGCAACATCCACTTCATGACCCCGACGCGGCGCGCCCCGTCCTTCGCCGAGCTCGGTGAGCCCGCCGAGGAAGTCGACATCGAGCTCGAGATGAAGCTTCTGGCCGACGCGGCCCTGGTCGGCATGCCGAGCGTGGGCAAGTCCTCGCTCATCGCGCGCATCAGCGCCGCTCGTCCCAAGATCGCCGACTATCCCTTCACGACGCTCGTACCGAACCTCGGCGTGGTCAAGGCTGGCGAACGCAGCTTCGTCGTCGCCGACGTGCCGGGGCTCATCGAGGGCGCCAGCGAGGGCAAGGGGCTCGGCCACGCGTTCTTGCGCCACATCGAGCGCACCGCGCTGATCGTGCACATGGTCGATCTGACCGGCAGCTACGAGCAGCGCGACGTCATCGAGGACTTCGAGACGATCGAGCGCGAGCTGTCGCTTCACGCCCGGGAGCTGACCGAGCGTCCGCGCATCCTCGTGGGCAACAAGGCCGACGCGCCCGACACCGCCGAGGCGAGCGCGCGCCTGCGGGCCCGCGCCGAGGAGCTGGGGATCCCGTACTTCGAGATCTCGGCGGTGACCGGCCAAGGGATCGACCCGCTCATCCTGACCCTGGGCGAGCGCGTGCACGAGCTGCGTCTGGCGAGCGCCGAGGAGGAGCAGCCGCAGGTGGTCTACGCGCACCAGCGCCGCCGCGACCACTCGTTCGAGGTCAAGAACCTCGGCGGCGGCGTGTGGCGCGTCGAGGGCCGGGGCATCGAGCGGATGATCATCCAGACCGAGTGGAACAACGAGGAGGCCGTGGCCTTCCTGCAGAAGCGGCTCGTCCGTGCCGGCGTCGAGAAGGCGCTGGTGGAAGCCGGCGCTCGCAACGGCGACGAGATCCGCATCGTTGGCCGCAGCTTCGAGTTCGACACCGACATCATCTCCGACCCGGAGATCGAGTTCATCGAAGACGAGTTCGTCGACGACGGGCCGGGCGCCTTCGCGGTCTACGAGTGCCAGAACGACGGTGACGAGGAAGAAGACGGGTCCGCCGACGAAGAGTCCGACGTCGACGGCGACTTGGAGAGGTAGGCGTACGTGACGGGGGCGCGCATCGTCATCAAGGTCGGCTCGTCGACGCTGGCTCCCGACGGCGGAGGGATTGATCACGCCTACGTGGCCGACCTCGTCGAGCAGGTGTGCGCGCTCATCGAGGCGGGCTACCGGCCGCTCATCGTCACGAGCGGCGCCATCGCCGCGGGAGTCGAGCGCCTCGCGCTTCCCGGGCGCCCCACCGACATGCCGTCGCTGCAGGCCGCCGCGGCCGTCGGGCAGGTGGTGCTCGTGGAGACCTACGCCGGGCTATTGGCCGAGCGCGGCGTCGCGGTGGGACAGGTCCTGCTGACGCGTCACGACACCGGCGTGCGCGAGGCGTACCTGCATGCTCGGGACACGTTCGAGCGGCTTCTGGAGCTCGGCGCCGTCCCGGTCGTCAACGAGAACGACACGGTCGCCGTCGACGAGATCCGTTTTGGCGACAACGACACGCTTGCGGCCCTGGTGGCGACGATGGTCGGCGCCGAGCTGGTCATCGTCTTGTCCGACATCGAGGGCCTCTACGATGCCGATCCGCGCGTCAGCGACGAGGCGCGGCTGCTCGAGCTGGTCGACGAGCTGACCGACGACCTCATCGCGGCGGCGGGCGGTTCGGGCAGTGACGTGGGAAGCGGCGGTATGGCCACCAAGGTCGAGGCCGCCCGCGTGCTCATGAAAGCCGGTATTCCGATGGTGGTCTGTGACGGCCGGCGTGACGGGGTCGTGCTCGACGCCGTGGAAGGACGCCGCTGCGGGACGGTCTTCGCGCCCCGAGAAGGCACGCTCGGCGCCCGGAAGCTCTGGATCGCGCTCGGGCGCAAACCGGCCGGCGAGATCGTCATCGATGACGGCGCCAAGACGGCGCTGACCCAGCGCAACACCTCTCTGTTGCCCGCCGGCGTCGTGAGCGTGAGCGGCGCGTTCACCAAGGGTGATGCGGTAGTATTGAAGGACCGTGCGGGGTCGATCGTGGCTCGCGGGCTCACCGAGCTGTCCGCCGCCGACCTCGAACGCGTGAAAGGCATGAAGACCTCTGAGATAGCGACGGCGTTTCCGCAGCTGGCGGGCAGGGAGGTCGTGCACCGCGACCACCTCGCCATCCTCTGAGCCGTACCGTAGGCGGCGCAAGCGAAAAGGAGCTCCACCGATGTCGGAAGTCCTGCACCTGGCCCAGCGGGCCCGCGAGGCCGCCACCCGGCTCGCAGTCACGTCGACCGAGCAGCGCAACCGGGCACTGCTCGTGATGGCGCACGCGCTTCTCGCAAAGCAGGACGAGATCATCGCGGCCAACGCCGCCGACATCGAGGCAGCACGAGCAAAGGGGACGCCCGAGGGGCTGATCGACCGCCTGGAACTCAATCCGGCGCGCCTCAAGTCCATGTCCGAGGCGCTCAAGGGCCTCTCGTTGTTGTCCGACCCGATCGGGCAGGTCATCGAGGGTTACACGCTTCCCAACGGTATCGAGCTCAAGCAGGTGCGCGTGCCGCTCGGGGTCGTCGGGATGATTTACGAGGCGCGCCCGAACGTCACGGCAGACGCCGCCGGCCTGTGCCTGAAGACCGGCAACGCGGTCATCCTGCGGGGTGGCTCGCTCGCCATCAACTCCAACCTGGCGCTGACCTCCGTGCTGTCGCAGGCGGCCATGGGCGTCGGGATGCCCGAGGGCTGCATCCAGGCCATCGAGTCGACCGATCACGCCGCCGCTGAAGAGCTCATGGGTCTGCACGGGCTCGTCGACGTGCTCATCCCGCGCGGCGGTGCGGGCCTGATCCGCAGCGTCGTCGAGAACTCCAAGGTGCCCGTCATCGAGACCGGCACGGGCAACTGCCACATCTACATCCACGAGACCGGAGACGCGGAGATGGCGCGTCGTATCGTCATCAACGCCAAGTGCCAGCGGCCGAGCGTGTGCAACGCCGCCGAATCTCTGCTCATCGACGAGGCCATCTACGAGCGGGTGCTGCCGTCGATCCTCAAGGAGCTCGAGGACAACGGCGTGACCCTGTATGCGGACGACAAGACCCGCGCGCTCGGTGCGGTCATGCGTATCGAGCCCGCCAGTGAAGAGGACTGGGGCACCGAGTACCACGAGCTCAAGATGAGCGTGAAGGTGGTACGCGACCTGACCGAGGCGATCTCGCACATCAACCGGTACGGCACGAAGCACTCCGAGGCGATCGTGTGCACGGACTACAAGGCGGCCCGTCGCTTCCTCAACGAGGTCGACGCCGCGGCGGTCTACGTCAACGCCTCCACGCGCTTCACCGACGGTGGCGAGTTCGGGCTCGGGGCCGAGATCGGCATCTCGACGCAGAAGCTGCACGCGCGCGGGCCCATGGGCCTGACCGCGCTGACGTCGACCAAGTACATGCTGATGGGGGACGGGCAGATCCGCGAGTGAGAGCCGGTACTCGACTCGGCATCATGGGTGGGACGTTCGATCCCATCCACTTCGGGCACCTCGTCACCGCTGAGGAGGCGCTGGTTCAGTTCAACCTGGACAAGGTCGTCTTCATGCCCACCGGGCAGCCGGCCGCCAAGGTCCACCAGGCGGTCTCGTCGGCCGAGCACCGCTATCTGATGACCGTTCTCGCCACCGCCACGAATCCCGACTTCGAGGTCAGCCGCATGGAGGTCGACCGTCCCGGGGTGACCTACACGGTCGATACGCTGACGGCGCTGCGCAGCACGTACGGTCCCAACACCGAGCTGTTCTTCATCACCGGTGCCGACGCGGTGTGGGAGATCGTCACGTGGAAGGACGCCGAGCAGGTCGCCGACCTCGCGACGTTCATCGCCGCCACCCGGCCCGGCTACGAGCTGGATGCCGCGCGTACGATGCACGGCGACGGCGCGAGCGGCTTTCACATCGAGTACATCGAGGTTCCGGCGCTCGCCATCAGCTCGACCGACCTGCGGACGCGGGTCGCCGAGCGCCGCCCGATCCGCTACCTGACTCCCGAGCCGGTCGCCGCCTACATCGAGAAGCACGGGCTGTATCGGGAGGTCGGCTAGCCGTGGGCCCGACCTACGAGCAGGCGCTCGCGGTGCTGGAGCTGCGCCTCGGGCCCGCCGCCCTCGGCCACAGCGTGCGGGTCGCTGACACCGCTGCGGCTCTGGCGATGATCTATGGCGCCGATGCCGACGATGCTCGGCTTGCCGGGCTCCTGCACGACTGGGACCGCGAGCTCGACGAGACCGAGCTGGTCGCCGCGGCACGCAGCCGGGGGGTCGAGCAGTGCACGGCGGACGAGGCCGTGCCCTACCTGCTTCACGCCCGCACCGGGGCCCGCGCGGTCGCCGAGGCCCTTCCGGGTATCGGCGACGAGGTGCTGCGCGCGATCGAGCGCCACACCGTCGGTGCGGCGGACATGAGCGAGCTCGACATGATCCTCTACGTGGCCGACATGATCGAGCCCGGGCGCACGTACAAGGGTGTCGACGACCTGCGCGAGGCGGTCGGCTCGCTGTCACTCGAGTCGCTGTTCGCCGAGGCCTACCGGCACTCGGTCAAGCACCTCGTCAAGGAGCGGCGCTTCATCCATCCCTCAACGGTGGATGTCTGGAACGCTCACGTGGCACGGGAGCGGTGATGTCAGAGACCGCCCCCCGCACGAGCAAATACCCGCAACCTCCCGAGGCGCCCAAGGGCTATCGGTCCACGAGGCGCGGCTCCAAGGCGTTGAAGAAGGCCAAGAAGGCCGAGCGCCAGTTCGAGGCCGCTTCGCGCTGGAGCCGGTTCACCCGTGCGGTGCGCAACGTCGTGTGGGTCATCGCGTGGGGGCTCGCGATCGTCGGCTTCTCCGCGATCCTGCTCTTGCTCGTCGCGACGGGCATCAACGGCTTCGTCCGCTGGAACGAGCAGCGCTTGGCCGAGAAGGCCGCCACGCCCGCGGGCCAGGAGCAGGCAGCCAAGGGCAACCTGCTCGTGATCGGGACCGAGGGCGACAAGGCCGTCGGGTTCCTCGCTGCGCGCTACGACAGCAAGGGCAAACAGGTCTTTGGCATCGCGATACCCGACGGAGCGTTCATCGACGTTCCCGGACAGGGGTTCCAGCGGGTCGGTGACTCGTATCTGGCAGGTCCGCAGACCTCGCTCGCGGCGGTGAGCAACTTCCTCGGCGTGCCGTTCCGCGACTACGTCGTGGTACCCTCTGCCGTCTACAAGGACGCGCTGACCAACCAGTCCGTCGCCGGACTGCCTGATGCGGCGACCGATTCGAGCCTGAGCAAGGCCGAGCTCGAAGCCCTGGCCGAGCGTCTCGGAACGGTGAAGTCCGAGAACATCGCGCTCGTGCCGATGCCGGTCAAACCGCTCAAGCTGGGCGAGCAGACCTACTTCGAGCCGCAGCGCGCAGAGATCGCCGATCTGCTCAAGCAGTGGTGGGGCGTCGACATCACCGATACGGCTGCGACGACGCGTGTCATCGTCTACAACGGGTCGGGTCAGCCGGGTATCGCCGGTGAGGCCGCCCAGCAGCTGATCCGCTCGGGATTCCGGGTGGTCGACACGAAGAACGCCGACCGGTTCGACTACGCGCAGACCTCGATCGTGGTCGCACACGGCGACGCCAAGCGCGGACAGGACGTCGCCCGTGTGTTGGGCGTCGGCAAGGTCACCGTCGAGGAGTCGTCGCAAGACGTCACCGACATCGTCATCGTCATAGGCAAGGACTACGTGCCGCCCAAGAGCGGCCAAGGAGGAACCAAGTGAGCTCTGCCGTACCTACTTCCAAAGACATCGCCATCGCCGCCGCCATCGCCGCGAGCGACAAGAAGGCCGAGGACATCGTCGCCATCGACGTCGCCGAGCTGCTCGTGGTCACGGACTACTTCGTGATCTGCTCGGGACGCAACGAACTCCAGGCCAAGGCCATTGCCGATGAGGTCGAGGACCGCCTGCGCGAGGAGCTCGGGATCAAGCCCATCGGCCGCGAGGGCCAGGCCGAGGGCAAGTGGATCCTGCTCGACTTCGCCGACGTCGTCGTGCACGTGTTCCAGCCCGAGGAGCGCGACTTCTACCGACTCGAGAAGCTGTGGGGAGACGCGCCTCGGCTCGCGCTGCCCGCCGAGGTCACCGGTACCGCCGCCGCGTCCGAGACGCCCGCTGCCGAGTGAGCCGGTCGCGCTCGTTCTTCGACCGGTTCGGCGTTGCCGCGGCGCTCGTGGGCGTCGCTGCCGTGTGGGGCTGCACCTTCGTGGTGGTCGCCGATGCGATCGCTCGCTACCCGATGTTCGCGTTCCTCGGGTGGCGGTTCGCGGTGGCGGTCGTCGCGTTCGTGGTTCTGTTCCCGCGCTCGGTCCGTCGGCTCGATGCCAACAACCTCAAGGCTGGGCTGTTCGCCGGCCTGTTGCTGACCGCGGGCTACATCTTCCAGACGTGGGGCCTCGCGCCCGAGGTGGGTACGACCCCGGCGCGCGCGGCGTTCATCACCGGGCTCTACGTCGTGATCGTCCCGTTGCTCCAGGCGCTGTTCCTGCGCCGCATGCCGCGACGGGCGACGCTGCTCGGGGCCGGAATGGCGCTCGCAGGTCTGTGGCTGCTCTCGGGCGTGGGAACGGGCGGTACGTGGGTCGTCGGTGACAGCCTCGTGGCCCTGTGCGCGCTCGCGTACTCCGCGCACATGATCGCGCTCGGCTCGACCGATGAGCGTCACGACACCATGGCGCTCACGCTGGTCCAGCTCGTCACCGTGGCGGTGGCCTGCAGCGTGATCTCCCTGTTCACCGAGTCGGCCGGGGTTCCTGCCGATCCCTACGTCTGGTTCGCGATCCTGCTGTGCGGGGTGCTCGCCTCGGCGGTGGCGTTCGCCATCCAGACCTGGGCGCAGCGGCGCATGCAGCCATCGCGTGTCGCTCTCATCCTCGTCACCGAGCCTGCGTTCGGCGGGCTGTTCGGCTGGGCGAGCGCCGGTGTGTGGCCGCTGGCGGAGGTCCTCGGAGCCGCGCTGATGCTCGGCGGCATGATCACCAGCGAGGTGGTCGCTGCGACCGCGCCGGCGTCCGAAGGCGTCGAGTTCGAACCCGCCATGGAGGGTATGCCGGCTCCCGTCAGCGAAGCCGCCAGCAGCGCGGCCGCCCACGATCACAGGGCCCCGGGAGCAGGGGAGACGGGCGCGCAAGAGTAGTGTTCCCGATGCTCTTGACACGCCCCGAGCCGCTGATAGACTACCCCTTGTCGCTTTTGGCGACTCCAGCGTGTGGGGCCATAGCTCAGCTGGGAGAGCGCCTGGCTGGCAGCCAGGAGGTCAGGGGTTCGATCCCCCTTGGCTCCACCAAAGAACTTGAACGCCCCCGTGAGGTCGCACTGACTTCGCGGGGGCGCTTTTCTTTTCTCTCGGCGCCAGATGCGCCCGCCTCGCGGCCCCGACGGGTTTTGGCGCGTCGGTGACCGGGTACGCCCTGTCCTGAGCGGGCTGGGCTCCGGGGACCCGACGGGCCGCCGGTCCGGACAGAGAAGAGGCGATCGTGAAGCTGTACTGGATGACCGTGGGCGCAGGGGCTCTCATCGCGGTGGTCGGAGGCGTGCTCTGGGTCGTCAGCGACGAGCGGTTCGGGATGATCCTCGTCCTGGGCGGCTTGATCGTGGCGATCGTCGGGCTGATGATGCGGTTGATCGAGTGGTTCATGGAGAAGGGCAAGCGACACGTCGCGAGCTGAACGGTCGTCCGCCGCGTCTGGGCCGCGCCTGGCCGACGCCGAACATCACCGGACGATTGTGCGTGTCGGCGCCAGACGCTATCATCCCTGAAACGCGCGAGCGGGGGGCTCGTGGGGGATTGGGGGAATGCGTGAACATGCCGGCACCTCTGGCCGTTGCGGCCGTCGCTGTCAGCGCGATCACGGTCTGGTGGTTCGCGGTGCCCGCACTCGTGATACGTCACGACCCGCGGCTCGTGGATCGCAATCCGACGCAGTGGAAGCGGCTCGTCTCGTTCTTCCGGGTGGGTGGCTCCATGGCCGTTCTCGTCGGCTGCGTCTTCGCCTGGGCGCTCTAGGTCGCGCTCGCGTCAGGGGCCGAGCGCGTCACGCGCATGCCGACTCCTGTGCGCCGGTGATCGCTTCTCGGACCGTGAGTGCGCTGTCTGCCAAGGCGAGCGACTCCGGCTCCGAGAGGGCCGGCGCGAACGTGTCGAGCACGCCGGCGCCGCCGACGAGCCGGGGCAGCGAGACCGTGACGTCGGCAACGCCGGCGACCTCGTCGGCCGGAGCGCAGACGGTGAGCACGCTCCTTCGGTTGGCGAGGACCGTGTCCACGGCCTGGGCGATCGCTGAACCGACACCGTAGTAGGTCGATCGCTTGCCCGCGATGATCCGGTAGGCCGCGCGACGGACGGAATCGTCGATCTCGGCGCGGTCACCGTCGGTCATCGACACGCCGCGCGTCAGACAGAACTCGTCGAGCGGCATGCCGGCCACCGTGGCCGAGGACCAGGCGAGCACCTCGGAGTCGCCGTGCTCTCCCACGACGTAGGCGTGTACATGGCGCGAGTCGACACCTACCCGTGACGCGATGAGCGTGCGAAAACGGGCCGTGTCCAGCATCGTCCCGGTGCCAAAGACGCCTCCGGGAACGTCACGCACATCGCGGGCGAGCCGGTCCGCGACGTGGGTCATCACGTCGACGGGATTGGTCGCGACGACCAGCACGGCATCGGGCGCGTACGCGAGTATGGAGGGCACCACGTCCGCGAACACACACGCATTGCGTCCGAGGAGCTCGAGACGTGACTCGCCCTCGCGTTGGCTGACTCCGGCGGCTATCACGACGACGTTGCAGCCGACCAAGTCGGCGTAGGTGCCCGCATGGACGGTCAGCGGGTGCGCGAAGGGCACCGCATGGACGATATCGGCGGCCTCGGCGTGCGCGCGTGCCTCGTCGCGATCCACGAGCACGATCTCGCGCCCCACGCCGCGCATGACCAGCGCGTAGGCGGCCGTCGCACCGACCAGCCCCGCTCCGACGATCCCGACCCGCATCAGAGCCACCTCCCGCGCGCTTCGCCTCTACCTCTCCGGTACCTTCCCGCATGCGTTGCGATGCACTCTTGCACCCGTGTTTCGCTCGCATGGCTCCGCTCGGCTAGAATCACTCGTACTGCATCTGACCACGGACGAGCGCCGAGGAGGCCCACCCCGTGAGCGAGTTCAAGTACGATCCGCACGTCATCGAGCCCAAGTGGCAGTCCGAGTGGGAGACCGAGGGTCTCTACCGGGCCGTCGAAGACGCCGACAAACCCAAGAAGTACGTCCTCGAGATGTTCCCGTACCCGTCGGGCGACATCCACATGGGGCACGTGCGCAACTACACGATCGGCGACGTGATCGCCCGCCAGTCGTCCATGGCCGGCTATCAGGTCCTGCACCCGATCGGGTGGGACGCCTTTGGCCTGCCGGCCGAGAACGCGGCGATCAAAAGCGACTCGCACCCGGCGACCTGGACTTACGCCAACATCGAGAAGCAGCGTGCCAGCTTCAAGCGCATGGGCTTCGGCTACGACTGGGACCGCGACGTCGTCACCTGCAACGACGACTACTACCGCTGGGGACAGTGGATCTTCCTGAAGTTCTGGGAGCGCGGCCTGGTCGAGCGCAAGTCCTCGCCGGTCAACTGGTGCCCGAGCTGCATGACCGTTCTGGCCAACGAGCAGGTCGTCGGCGACGGCGTCTGCTGGCGCTGCAAGAGCGTCGTGCAGAAGCGCGAGCTCGAGCAGTGGTACCTCAAGATCACCGAGTACGCGGACGCGCTCCTCGACGACCTCGACGAGCTGACCGGCTGGCCGGAGCGCGTCAAGACGATGCAGGCCAACTGGATCGGCCGCAGCGAGGGCGCAGAGGTCGACTTCGAGCTGTGCGACGCTGCCGGCGAGCCGAGCGGCGAGATGATGACGGTGTTCACCACGCGTCCCGACACGCTCTTCGGCTGCTCGTTCTTCCTGCTCGCGCCGGAGCACCCGCGGGTGCGCGAGTTCGTCGCGGGCACCGAGTACGAGGACGCGGTCATGGCGGTCGTCGAGGCCGCCTCGCGCGAGACCGCCGTCGAGCGCCAGCTCGGCGAGCGCGAGAAGAACGGCGCGTTCACCGGCCGCTACGTCGTCAACCCGGTCAACGGCGAGAAGGTGCCGATCTGGGTGAGCGACTACGTGCTGATGGACTATGGCACCGGAGCGGTCATGGCGGTGCCCTCGGGCGATCAGCGTGACTTCGAGTTCGCTCGCAAGTACGGCCTGGCCATCCCGCCGGTCGTGGTCGCCGACGACGACCCGTTGCTCGCCGAGCTCGACGGCGTGCGCGAGCGCGTCCGCACCGACGTCGACTGGGCGCAGGCCTTCGCCGGCGAGGGTGTCATGGTCCAGTCCGGTGAGTTCACCGGTCTGCGCACGGGCAAGGGCGGCGACGGCGTCGTCGCGGTCACCGAGTGGCTCGCGGCCCAAGGTCGCGGACGCTCGACGGTCAACTTCCGCCTGCGCGATTGGCTCATCAGCCGCCAGCGCTACTGGGGCAACCCGATCCCGGCGATACACTGCCCGGCCTGCGGCCTGGTCCCGGTCCCGGAAGACCAGCTCCCGGTGCGCCTGCCGCTCGACGTCGACGTCACCAAGGGCGAGACCCTCGCGGACCATCCCGAGTTCTACGAGACCACCTGCCCGCGCTGTGGCGGGTCGGCGCGGCGCGAGACCGACACGATGGACACGTTCACGTGCTCCTCGTGGTACTACCTGCGCTACACCGATGCGCGCAACGCCGAGGAGATCTGGCGCAAGGACAAGGCCGACTACTGGATGCCGGTCGACCAGTACATCGGCGGCATCGAGCACGCGATCCTGCACCTGCTGTACTCGCGCTTCTTCACCAAGGTCTTCCGCGACCTGGGCCTGATCGACTTCAAGGAACCGTTCACCAACTTGCTGACGCAGGGCATGGTCAAGCTCGACGGCGAGACGATGAGCAAGTCCAAGGGCAACGTCGTGGCGCCCGAGGACATGATCGCCAAGTACGGTGCCGATACGCTGCGCGCCTACATCCTGTTCATGGCTCCGCCGGAGAAGGACCTCGAGTGGAGCTTCGAGGGGCTCGACGGCATGTGGCGCTTCCTCAACCGCGTGTGGCGTCTGGTGGCCGACTCGGCCGAGGAGGCGCGGGGCGGATGCGGCGTGGCCGCGAGCGGAGACGCGCTCAGTAAGGCGCTGCACCGCGAGCTGCACCGGGTCATCGGCAAAGTGACCGACGACATCGAGCGCTTCCAGTTCAACACCGCGATCTCGGCGCTCATGGAACTGACCAACGCCGCCTACGACTACCGCAAGGCGGTCGCGGCCGGGCAGCGTGACCTCGCGCTGACGATAGAGGTCGCCGAGACGCTGACCCGCATGATCGCACCGTTCGCGCCGCACCTCGCCGAGGAGCTGTGGCGGGCGGGGCTCGACAAGCCCGATTCGGTCCACTCGCAGGAGTGGCCGGCGTTCGACGCCAGCGCCGCGGCAGCCGATGAGGTCGAGCTCGCCGTGCAGGTCAACGGCAAGGTACGCGGCAGGGTGGTCGTCGGTGCCGACGCGCCCGATGAAGCGGTGCGCGAGGCCGCTCTCGAAGCGGTCGCTTCACACATCGAAGGCAAAGAGGTCAAGAAGGTCGTGGTCGTGGCCGGCAAGCTCGTCAGCGTGGTCGTGGCGGGCTGAGCGCAGGTCACAGTCCGTTCAGGTTCTGTTTGGGAGCCCGCGCTACCGTGCAGTCGCGGGCCGAGTGAAGGCGGCCCGCGCGGCCTTGACGTTACCGACGCCCCCTCCGTCGCATGCGGCGAGAGGGGGCGTTTTGCTGTGCGAGACGAGATCGAGGCTCGGCTGCGAGATCTGGCGAGGCGTGCGGGATTGGCGGGAGTGCCGCCCGCCGCAGTCGCCGCCGCGTTGTGTCTTGCCGCGGTCGCGGTGGCCGCGGGTGTATGGCGCTGGTGGCCGCGCGAGAGCGGGGCCGGAGCGATGGAGGTCGTCTCCCAGGGCGCGGCCGCATCCGTCACCACCAGACCGGCTGACGGGACCGGGGCGGCCGCGGAGGCCTCGGCGAGCGCCGGGTTGCTCGTGCATGTGGTCGGGTCGGTTCGCCACCCCGGGGTCTACGAGCTGCCGGCCGGGTCGCGGGTCATCGACGCCGTGGACGCTGCCGGAGGACTCCTACCCGACGGGGTGGCCGAAGCGGTGAACTTCGCCCGACAGGTCGCCGACGGCGAGCAGATCGTGATCCCGAGTCTCGACGACGTGGCGAGCGGCAACGCGCCCGTGGCGGCCGGCTCCGGCGGCGGGGGAGCGGCGGTGGCTGGTGCACCGGCGTCGGGCGCCCCCATCGACTTGAACTCAGCCGATGCAGCGGCCCTCGACTCGCTGCCGGGTGTCGGTCCGTCGACGGCGCAGAAGATCGTGGCTGATCGCGAGGCCAACGGCCGCTTCGCGAGCGTCGAGGACCTGGGGCGCGTGTCCGGGATCGGCCCCAAGAAGCTCGAGCAACTCAAGGACCTCGTCTGTGTCCGATGAGGCGCCGCGTCCGCTCCTGCGGCCGTCGGTGCCGCCACTCGTGTGGTTCGCGCTCGGCGTGTGGGTCGGCGCCTGCGCGGCCGAAGCGCTGTCTTGGGCGCGCTACGTGTCGGGTGCGCTGGCCGTCGCGGGCGCGCCCGCGCGCGGCGGCGTCGTTCTCGGCTGGATCGCCTGTGCGGTTGGGGCGGCGTTGTTCCGTCGACGTGCACCGGTCGTGGCCCTGATCCTGGCAGGCGCGGTCGCGGGTGGTGCGTGCGGACAGTTGTACTGGCAGCACTGGGACGCCGATGTCCGCGCGCTGGGAGAGGCCACGTCACGTCGCTGGGTGGCGCAGGCCATCGCCGATCCAAAGACCGGCACCTTTGGCGCGCGCAGCCTCGTCAGGATGAGCGGGAGCGGTCCGGCGGCGGGCTCGCTCGTGTCGTGCGGCTGGCAGAAGGGGTTCACACCGCCAGAGGCCGGACAACAGGTGAGTTTCTACGCCGCGGCCCGGCCACCCGGCGCCGATGAGCGTGGCAGGCGGGCGCACATGGCGGGCCAGTGCGGCAGCGTGAGCGCCCGTGCGGCAAAGATGCTGGGGCAGGCGCCCAGCCTCAGGGGGGTGGTGGGGCGCTGGCGCAACGGGGCTGTCGCAACGGTTCATGGCGTGCCGGGACCGGGCGGGGACCTGCTGGCGGGCGTCGTGCTCGGAGACCGTCGCCGGCTCGACGGTACCGAGGCCGACGCCGACTTCAGGACGTGCGGGCTTACCCACCTGGTCGCTGTGAGCGGCGGTCACCTCGTGGTCGTGGCCGCCATCGTGACGTGGCTCGCCTGCCGTGCGAGGATGCGCCCGTGGGCGGTCGCGGTCGCCGTCTCTGCGAGCCTTGGACTGTACGTGGTGGCGAGCGGGGTCCAGGCGTCAGCGGTGCGGGCCTGGCTGATGGCGGTGCTCGTCTCGTTCACGGTCTCGGGGGGTCGGCGTGCGGACGGCCTGAGCGCCTTGGGTGCCGCCGCGGCAGTGGCCGTCGCGCTGTGGCCGCCGGTCGCCTTCGATCTCGGCTTTCGGCTTTCGGTGCTGGCTGTCGGCGGCCTTCTGCTCTTCGCGCGGTTCGCCGAGGGTTGGGTGGTGATGTCGCTGCCGCGGGCGCTTGGTTGGGCCTCGACGCCGCTCGCCATGACGCTCGTGGCTCAGGCGGCGACCGCGCCCCTGACGATCGCGACGTTTCACACGATGTCTCTGGTCGCCCCCGTCGCCAACGTGGTCGCCGAGCCGCTCGTGTCGCTCGCTCTCGCGCTGGGACTGGCGGGACTGGGAGCCGCTGAGGTGTGGCCCGCGCTCGGCAGAGCGCTGCTGCTCGTCGCTGGCGCCTTCGCCGCGATGTGCGTCAGCGCTTCCGGGTGGCTCGCCGATCGCCCGTACGCCGCGGTCCCGCTGGGCGGCTCCGCGCGCGGGGCCCTGGTCGTCGCGCTGGCGGCCGCCGGCGCGCTGTGGGTCGCCTGGCCGGCGCCGCGCATCCGGGAGGCGCGTCTCCTGGGCGTCGTCGCCCTCGCCGCGTGCGTGGCGGTCGCTCTCGGGCCGCCGTCGACGCGGGGACCCAACCTGCTCATGCTCGACGTCGGGCAGGGTGACGCGCTGCTGCTGCGCGACGGCGCCCACGCGGTGCTGGTCGACACGGGCCCCGATCCCGCGACCCTGCGCGACGCCCTCGCGCGGGCGGGTGTCAGGCGGCTCGAACGGGTGGTCATCACGCACCTGCATGCGGACCACGCAGGCGGCCTTGCCGGCCTGCAGGGCGTGGTCGGTGTCGGCGCCGTCAGTTTCGCGGCCGGGGCACTCGCCACACCGGAGACCGCGGCGCGCGATGCCCGGCGTCTCACCGCACACCTGACCGAGCTGCGGACCGGTGACCGGTTCGCGGTCGGCGGATGGACGGTCCGCGTAGTCTCGCCGGACCGTGCGGTCTCCGATGCGTCCGAGAACGACTCGAGCGTGGTGCTACTCGCCTCGGCGGGCGCGACCGACGTTTTGCTGACCGGTGACGCTGAGGCCGCCGTTCTCGATCGCGTGACGACGCAGCGCCTCGTCGGCGACATCGAGGTACTCAAGGTTGGACATCACGGCAGCGCCAACGCGGCGTCCGATCAGGACCTGCGGGTGCTGCGGCCCGAGCTCGCCTTGGTCAGCGTGGGCAAAGGGAACCGGTATGGGCATCCGGTCCAGGCGACACTCGATCTGCTGAGCGCGGCGGGCGCGCGGGTGGTGCGCTCCGACGAGTCCGGCGACGTGTTGGTCCGCGCTCTGCCCGGCGGCGGCATTGCGGTCAGCTCGCGTCAGACGAGACGAGATGCCACCCAGTTCGCCCCGCGGCTTCGCGCGTATGCGAAACTGGTTCGCACACTGCAACCCGATCGAGAGGCGCCACCCCCGTATGAGCGGCAAGACCGACGACCTCAAGCCCGTCTACCTCATCGTGAGCGAGCAGCCCTTGCTGGTCGATCAGGCCGTCGCGCGGCTCAAGAAGCGCGTGGGCGAGATCGCGGACCTCGACTTCAACTCCGATACCTTCGATGCGGACTCGGCCGACGCCGATGCCGTCATCGCCGCGTGCAACACGTTGCCGTTCGCGTCCGACCGCCGCCTCGTGATCCTCAAGAACGTCGAGAAGCTCAACAAAGACGGCCTCGACGCATTCACCGACTACTGTGCCGACCCGTCGCCCACCACGGTGCTCGCGCTGATCGGCGCCAAGCTCGCCAAGAACACCCGGCTGTACAAGGCGGTCGACAAGATCGGCGGGGTCCTCGAGCGTAAGGCACCCTCGGCGCGTGACTACCCCTCTGCCGTGCAGGGCATGTTCTCCGACCGCGGCCGCGCCGTGTCGCTCGATGGCGCCGAGCTGATGGTGTCCTCGGTCGGGCGCGATCTGCGCCGCCTCGCCGTCGAGATCGACAAGACCGTCGCCTTTGTCGGCGAGCGGACCTCGGTGACGCGCGAGGATGTCGAACAGGTGGTATCGACCACCGCGCCCACGAGCGTGTTCGAGTTCACCGATGCGCTCGCCGATCGCAACTGCCGGCGCAGCCTGCAGCTTGCTGCCGATCTGATCGGCGAGGGGGAGTCGGTCTACGGGCTGCACGCCCTGGCGGTCCGCCGCATCCGCGACCTGATGGCCGCCAAGTCCGTCGACGAGCGTGGCGACGGTGGCGTCGCGCAGGTCGCGCGGGCGCTGGGGCGTCCCGACTGGCAGGTCAAGCAGCTGCCGAGGCAGGCGCGGGGCTTCTCGTCCGAGGGACTGGTCTCGGCACTGCGAGGAGCAGCGGAAGCGGAGCAGGAAATGAAAACGAGCCGGGATGCCCGGCTCGCATTCGAACGCTGGATTGTAAGAACCTGTAGCGACTAGCCGACGGAGTTGGCGGCCTTCATGATGCCGGACTTGCGGTTCGCGGCCTGGTTCTTGTGCAGGATGCCCTTGCTGGCAGCCTTGTCGAGCAGGGTCGACGCCTCGAGTGCAGCGCTCTTGGCGGCGGCGGCGTCACCGGCGTCGATGGCGGCGTAGACCTTCTTGATCGCCGTCTTGACCTCGGACTTGTACGCCTTGTTGCGCATGTGAGCTTTCTCGTTGGTGAGAATGCGCTTCTTCTGGCTCTTGATGTTTGCCACTAGGTCGTTCCTTCCGATCTCAATGGTGGTGCCCTCGACAGTGGGGTGTCGACGAACCCGCCGATTCTAGCACACGGTGCCGGGAGAAGCCAAAACTCGCGACGGAGATATATATCCCACAATCGCTTCGCGCGCGGCTCGCGGCTTGCTAGACTGTACCGCTATGACCACAGACCCCCGCTACATACGCAACTTCTCGATCATCGCGCACATCGACCATGGTAAGTCCACGCTCGCGGATCGCATCCTCGAGCTGACGCACACGGTCGAGACCCGCGACATGGTCGCGCAGGTTCTCGACTCGATGGACATCGAGCGCGAGCGCGGCATCACGATCAAGGCCCAGGCCGTGCGCGTGATGTACGACGCCACGGATGGTCATACCTACGAGCTCAACCTCATCGACACGCCCGGCCACGTCGACTTCACCTACGAGGTCTCGCGTTCGCTGGAGGCGTGCGAGGGCGTCTTGCTCGTCGTCGACGCCGCGCAAGGCGTCGAGGCCCAGACGGTCGCCAACGCGATGATGGCGATGAACGCCAACCTCGAGATCATCCCGCTCATCAACAAAGTCGACCTGCCGAGCGCCGACCCCGAGCGCGTGATCCACGAGATCGAGGAAGGTCTCGCGATCCCCGCCGACGAAGCGGTGATGACCAGCGGCAAGACCGGTGTCGGCGTGCTCGATGCGCTCGAGGCCGTCGTCAAGCACGTCCCGGCGCCGGTGGGCGATCCGGACGCCCCGCTCAAGGCGCTTATCTTCGACAGCTACTTCGACGACTACCGCGGCGTCGTCGCGCTCATCCGCGTGGTTGACGGCGCGGTGCGCAAGGGTCTCAAGATCCGCATGATGGCCACCGACACCGTCACCGACGTCGAGGAGGTCGGTGTCCGCCGGCCCGCCAACGTGCCCGTTCCCGAGCTGGGCGTCGGCGAGGTCGGCTACCTCATCACCGGCCTGAAGGACCCCTCGCTCGTACGCGTGGGTGACACGGTGACCATCGCCAAGGGAGGCGCCGCCGAGCCCCTGCCCGGCTACCGCGAGGTCAAGCCGATGGTGTACACGGGCCTGTTCCCGATCGACGGCGACCAGTACCCGGACCTGCGCGACGCGCTCGACAAGCTCCAGCTCAACGACCCGGCGCTCATCTACGAACCGGAGTCCAGCCACGCGCTCGGCTTTGGCTTCCGCGTCGGTTTTCTCGGGCTGCTGCACATGGAGGTCGTCAAGGAGCGCCTCGAGCGCGAGTTCGACCTCGACTTGCTCGCCACGGCGCCGAGCGTCGAGTACCACGCGTACCTCACGAGCGGCGAGATGGAAGTCGTGCACTCGCCGCAGGACATGCCCGACCCCTCCAAGCTCGACCGGATCGAGGAGCCGTACCTGACGGCGACCGTGCTGGTGCCGCCGGACTACGTGGGCGCGGTCATGGAGCTCTCGCAGGGACGGCGCGCGACCTTCGTCAACATGCAGTACCTCTCGACCACCACCGTCGAGATGCACTACGAGATCCCGCTCTCCGAGCTCATCATGGACTTCTTCGACCAGCTCAAGAGCCGCACCAAGGGCTACGCGAGCCTCGACTACGAGTACCTCGGCTACCGCAAGAGCGACCTGGTCAAGCTCGACATCCTGCTCGCGGGCAAGCCGGTCGACGCGCTGAGCTTCATTGTCCACAAGGACAAGGCGTACGACCGCGGCAAGCTGCTGACCGAGAAGCTGCGCGGGATCATCCCGCGCCAGATGTTCGAGGTGCCGATCCAGGCCGCCGTGGGCAGTCGCATCGTGGCGCGCGAGACGGTCCGGGCCAAGCGCAAAGACGTCCTCGCCAAGTGCTACGGCGGCGACATCACGCGTAAGCGCAAGCTGCTCGAGAAGCAGAAGAAGGGCAAGAAGCGCATGAAGAACGTCGGCAACGTCGAGGTGCCGCAAGAGGCGTTCATGGCGATCCTCAAGGTCGACGAGTAGGCCCTGTCATGGCCGCCACTCCGGTCGCCGAGCTGCTCGCCCGCGGCAACGTCGTTCTCGCGCCGATGGCCGGCGTCACCGAGGCACCCTTCCGCGGCATCTGCAAGCGCATGGGGGCCGGTCTGACCTACACCGAGATGGTCAGCGCCAAGGGACTGCACTACAACCCCGACTCCCAGGCCACGCGCGCGCTGCTGAGCTTCTCGCCCGACGAGACCCCCTGCGCCGTCCAGCTCTTCGGCTCCGAGCCCGAGATGATGGCCGCCCAGGCCGCCGCGGTCCTCGCACGCGATCCCGAGAAGGTCGCGCTCATCGACATCAACATGGGCTGCCCGGTCACCAAGGTCGTCGGCAAGGGCGAAGGCAGCGCCCTCATGCGCGATCCGGCCACGGCCGCCGCGATCGTCCAGGCGGTGAGCGCGGCGGTGGACGTCCCGGTCACGGTCAAGTTCCGCTCCGGCTGGGACGAGGACTCCCGCAACGCCGTCGAGTTCGCCCAAGCCATGGAAGCGGCCGGCGCCGCGGCGCTCGCGGTGCACGGCCGGACGCGCGAGCAGTTCTACCGGGGAGCCGCCGACTGGGATGTCATCGCGCGGGTCAAGGCCGCCGTCGGCGTGCCGGTGATCGGGAGTGGCGACGTCTTCTCGGCCGACGACGTGGTCGCGATGCTCGAGCGCACGGGAGTCGACGCCGTCATGGTCGCCCGGGGCGCACAAGGCTACCCCTGGATATTCCGAGAGGCCCGCGCGCTCATCGACACCGGCGAGCGGCTCTCGCCACCCACACCGGTCGAGCGCGTGGACATGGCCCGCGAGCACGCCCGGGCCCTCATCGGCTTTGGGGGAGAGCGCGCCGTGGTGCGGATGCGCAAGCACGTCGCGTGGTACGTCGCGTCCATGCCCGGCGCGACCCACGTGCGCACCCGCGTGAACGCGACGCTCAGCTATGCTGAGCTCGAAGCGCTTCTCGTCGAGTACCGGGAGTACCTGGAGGACAAGTGAACAGCGACCCGCAGCCCGTGTCGTCCGCGGTGGCGCTCTACCTGCACGTCCCGTTCTGCCGTACCAAGTGCGCCTACTGCGACTTCACGTCCGCCCCGACCGCGGAGCTGCCCGTCCCCGACGAGGGCGTCATGTGGGCGGTTCGCCGCGGACTCGCCCCGGATGCGACGCTGGCCGATGCGTATTGCGCGGCGGTGCCCCTGTTCCTGGAGGAGTTCGTCTCGCGCGGCGTGCTCTGCGACGTGCCGTCGGTCTACGTGGGCGGCGGGACCCCGACTGCGCTGGGCGAGCGGCTGCCCGAGCTCCTCGAGCGAGTGCTCGGCCAGATCGGTCTGCGGCCGGGCGCCGAGGTCACCGTCGAGGCCAACCCGGACTCGCTCACGCCCGAGCTCGTCACCGATCTCGTCAACGCCGGAGCCACCCGTTTCTCGCTCGGGGTGCAAAGCGTCGACGACGAGGTGCTCGCGCTTCTCGGCCGCTGCCACACCGCGGCCCAGGCGCGCGCTGCCGCGGCGCTGCTCGCCGAGTGTGGCGCGCCGTTCTCGGTGGACCTGATCTGCGGCGTACCTGACCCGCGCGGACCCGAGGAAGCCGAGGCCGCTTGGCGAGCGTCGGTGGAGTGGGCCGCGACCTGCGGCGCCTCCCACGCGAGCGTCTACCCGCTCATGGTCGAGGACGGGACCGCGCTTCAGGTGCGCATCGACGCGGGCGAGCTGCCCGATCCCGATCCGGATGTCGCGGCTGCCCAGATGGCGCTCGCCGAGGAGATCTTGCGCGATGCCGGGGGGATGGAGCGCTACGAGATCGCCTCCTATGCCCGCCCCGGATGCCGCGCCCGCCACAACACCGGCTACTGGACCGGCGTGCCCTACCTCGGCGTGGGGCCGAGCGCCGCGTCGATGATGCCGGTCAGCCTCGCTCTGGCCACGCCGATGGACCACTACGTCCGCACCTGGCCACAGGACTGGCGCGCCCGGTTCGTCATCAACGACTCGCTCGACAGCTTCCTGGGCTACTTGTGGGACCGCCAGCCCGCGTCGCTCGAGGCGCTCACGCCCGAGGAGGCCGCCCGCGAGGACGCCATGCTCGGGATGCGTCTGACCGAGGGTATCTCTGCCGCGCTGGCCGAGCGTGCGGGTGCGACCGAAGCGCTCGCGACGCTCGCCGGCGACGGGCTCGTCGAGGCGCGTGACGACGGCGGGTGGCGGCTCACGCACGCCGGGTGGCTCCTCGGCAACGAGGTGTTCGGCCGGGTCTGGGGCGGCGAGTAGAGCGGGCGGCGAGGGCGGCGCCGACGACGCGCTGCGCAGCGACGCCGCCCACGAGCGCTCCGCTGGCCTCTTCACGGCAGGCCGATCGTCGCCGAGGCATCGAAACGGAATCTAAACGGGCAGGTGGAGCGTGGTTTGCTCTGGTGGCGCGTCCGCCCACGCGCGGGCACTGCACCAGAGGTTGGCACTCGCTATAATCGAGTGCCAGAGCGCTGCGCTGCCGGATGGACCGGCTCAGGCGCCGTGCTTGCACGAGGAGGCTCGAGGAATGCTCAACGAACGTCGACGGCGCGTCTTGCAGGCGCTCGTCGAGGAGTACATCACCAGCGCGACGCCGGTGGGCAGCAAGACGCTCGTGGAACGCTACGAGCTCGGGTGCAGCCCTGCCACGGTCCGCAACGAGCTCTCCATCCTCGAGGAGAGCGGCTTTCTCGTGCAGCCGCACGTCTCGGCGGGGCGCATGCCGACCGATATCGGCTACCGCGACTTCGTCGACCGGCTGCTCGAGCACCTCGATGCGCAGGAGTCCGCACCCGCACAGCTGCCCCGTGCCGGCGAGCTCGACGACCTGATGCGCGAGACCAGCGCGCTGCTCACGCGCCTGACCGACTCGCTGGCCGTGGTCCTCGCGCCGAGCATCTCGCTGGCGCGCGTCAAACGCATCGACCTGCTGTCGATGGCGCCGCGCCGCGCGTTGTTCGTGCTCATCACGGAGTCGGGGCAGGTGGTCAACCGGCACATCGAGCTGGCCGCCAGCGCCGAACCCGAGCGGCTCGCCCAGGTCGAGCGCGCGCTCAACGCGTCGCTCGTAGGCAAGCGGGCCGACGAGATCCGGCCGTTCAAGACCGCGCTCGCCACTCCCGGCTCGCCGGACGCCGACGCCCTGGTCGATCAGGTCCTGGGCGAGATCCTCGATGCGCTCGACGAGGCCGACCGCGACCGGCTCTACCACGTGGGCGTGCCCGCGCTTCTCGCGCAGCCCGAGTTCCACGATGCCGAGCGGGCCCGTCCCGTCATCGAGACGCTCGAGGACGGTCTGGCGCTGCTCGAGACGTTGAGCGACTCGCTCGTCGACGGCGGGCTGTCCGTCACGATCGGGCACGAGAACCGCCGCGCGGAGTTCGGCAGCGTCAGTATCGTGGCCACCCACTACGCGGCAGGCGGCAACGACGGCGTGATCGCCGTGATCGGGCCGACCCGCATGAACTATCAGCGAGCGATCGGAGCCGTGCGCACCGTTGCCGGCGGCCTGTCGGAGTCGCTGTCGTAATCGTCGCTGAAGCGACAACGCACCGGAAAGGACGAACGTGCCCGCAGGTACCAAGGACTACTACGAGCTGCTCGGCGTCGAGAAGTCGGCGAGCGCAGACGAGATCAAGAAGGCGTTTCGCCGCAAGGCGCGCGAGCTGCACCCGGACGTGAACAACGCGCCGGACGCCGAGGAGCGCTTCAAGGAGGTCAACGAGGCCTACGACGTGCTCTCGGACCCCGACAAGCGCTCGCAGTACGACCGCTTCGGCAGCGTGGGCCGCGGAGTCGGCGGACCGGGACCCGGCGGCGCGGGCGGCTACCAGTACGTCGACCTCAACGACCTGTTCGGTGGGGGTGGCGCCGGCGGCTTTGACATGGGCGACCTGTTCAGCGCGTTCTTTGGCGGCGTGTCCGGCGCGCGCGGCGGTGGCGTGCGGCTCGAGGGCCGCGACATGTCGATGCAGATCCAGATCACGCTTGAGGAAGCCGCGCGCGGCGTGACCAAGGAGATCGTGCTCGACCGCCTCGCGCCGTGCGACGTGTGCGGCGCGACCGGGGCCGCACCGGGCAGCCAGGTCGTCACCTGCCCGGACTGCCACGGCTCCGGCCAGAAGGTCTCGATGCGGCGTACCTTCCTCGGAACGATGCAGACGGTCGGTCCGTGCGACCGCTGCGGCGCCACCGGCAAGATCGTCGAGCAGCCCTGCGAGGAGTGCCAGGGCTCGGGGCGCGTGCCGGACCGCCAGCACGTCAACGTCGAGGTGCCCGCCGGCATCCGCGACGGCCAGCAGATCCGCCTGCGGGGCCTGGGCGAAGCGGGCATCCGCGGCGCGGCCGCGGGCGATCTTCTCGTGATGGTGCGGGTCAAGGAGCACGACTACCTGCACCGCGAGGGTGACGACCTGCACTGCCGCAGCAGCATCTCGATCGCGCAGGCGGCGCTCGGTGCCGACCTCAAGGAGTGCGGCCTGCTCGAGGACAACGAGATCCACGTGCCGTCCGGCTCCCAGCACGGCGACACGGTGCGGCTCAAGGGCCGCGGCATGCCGCGCATCAACGGCTCGGGCCGCGGCGACCTGATCGTGCATCTGGCCGTCGAGGTGCCCAAGAAGCTCAACAAGCGGCAGAAGGAGCTGCTCAAGGAGTTCGCTCAGGAGTCGGGCGAGTCCACCAACGAGCCCAAGAGTCGCCTGCACAAGCTGAAGGACTGGCTGACCGGCTAGGCCGGCAGTCCAACCGCCCGTGAGCGCACACCGCTTCTTCCTCACCGCACCGCTGCCGGCATCGTCCGGTCCTGTCGCGTTGCCGCTCAGCGCCGCCGACCTGCACCACGCGGCGTCGGTGCTGCGCGTGCGCGCCGGCGAGCAGATCGAGGCCGTCGAGCCGGGGGCCGACAGCGCCTGGCTCGTGCGCGTGGTCGAGGTGTCGCCCGCGGCTCTGATCGCCGAGCCGGTCGAGCGCCTCGTCGCCGTCCATCACCCGCACATCACGCTCGTGCAGGGCGTCGCCAAGGGCGAGAAGATGGACGCGATCGTGCGCCAGGCCGTCGAGGTGGGCGCGACCGAGGTCGTCCCGGTGCTCACGCAGCGCAGCGTCGTGCGTCTCGACGGCGCCAAGCGCGCCGCAAAGGGCGAGCGCTGGCGCCGGATCGCGGAGTCGGCCGCCAAGCAGGCGCACCGCATCCGCGTCCCGCTCGTGCACGACCCGCTGCCGCTCGCCGAGGCCTACCCGCTGCTCGCCGAGCACGACGGCGTCGTCGTGCTGTGGGAGGACGCAGCGGGCACCGGCCTGAAGGCGGCCGTCGAGTCGTGGGTCCGCTCGGCCGACGCGCGCATCGCGCTGGTCGTCGGCCCGGAAGGCGGGCTGTCGCACGATGAGGTCGATGCGCTCGCGGCCCGTGGCGCGCGCGTGGTGACGCTCGGGCCGGGGATCTTGCGCACCGAGACCGCCGCGGTCGTCGCCGTCGCGCTGCTCGCCTACGAGTTCGGGGCCCTCGGTCCGCTCGGCCCCGGAGACGGCCGGTGAGCGCACGCGCGACGCAGGTCCCGTCCGGCGTCCCGGTCGCGCTGCGCACGCTCGGCTGCAAGGTCAATCGGGTCGAGAGCGAAGACATCGCCGCCGACCTGATCGGCAGGGGAGCGGTCATCTCCGCAGAAGACGAGGCGGCCGTCATCGTCGTCAACACCTGCACCGTCACCGGCGAGGCCGACGCCAAGGCGCGCAAAGCGGTCCGCCAGGCCCTCAAGGCCGCGCGCAGGCCGCTCGTCGTCGTGACCGGCTGCCTGGCAGCCATCGACGCCGCGTCGCTGCGCGCGCTCGACGAGCGGGTCATCGTCGAGGCCGACAAAGAGCGCGTCGCCGATCGGGTCGCCGACGCGCTCGGGCTGGGCGTGGCAGGTCCGCACGAACACGCGGTCCGCGCCGGCGAGGGCTTCCGCACGCGTGCCCTGCTCAAAGTCGAGGACGGCTGCGACAACTTCTGCACCTACTGCATCGTGCCGCACGCCCGCGGGGTACCCCGCGGGGTGCCGCTCGGCGAGGCGGTCGCGCAGGCCGAGGGCCTCGTGGGCGCCGGCGTGCGCGAGATCGTGCTCACCGGCATCAACATCGGCCGCTACTGCGACGCGAGCGCTGACGCGGCAGGTGAGCCGGCGCGCCTGCCCGAGCTCGTGCGCGCCATCGCCGGCACCGGTGTCGCGCGCCTGCGCCTCTCGAGCATCGAGCCTCCCGACCTCACGCCCGAGCTGCTCCAAGCGCTGGCCGAGACGCCCGCTGCGGTCCCGCACCTGCACGTCCCGCTCCAGAGCGGCAGCGACCCGGTGCTCGACGCGATGCACCGCGGCTACGACGCCGCGCGCTATGCCGAGCTGATCGCTCAGGCCCGCGCCGCGTTGCCGGGCCTGGCCGTCACCACCGACGTGATGGCCGGCTTCCCCACGGAGACCGACGAGCAGGCCGCCGAGACGCGCGCGTTCGTCGAGCGCATCGGCTTCGCCAAGCTGCACGTCTTCCGCTACAGCGAGCGGCCCGGAACGCCGGCAGCCGCGCTCGCGCAGGTCGACCCGCGGGTCCGCGCGCAGCGGGCCACGCTCCTGCGCGACCTGGGCGAGCGGCTGCGTGCCGACTACATCCGCACCCGGATAGGCGCGCGGGCCGAGGTCCTCGTCGAGACCGTGGAGGACGGCCGGGCGACCGGCACGACGCCGGACTACCTGCGCGTGAGCTTCGACGGTGTGGGCCTGACCTCCGGCGAGCTGGTCACCGTCACGCTCGCCGAGGGCGACGGCGACCTGCTCGTGGGGCAGGAACCGCACGTCGGGTGGTAGAATCCACCTAGCAGAACCGACCCCTCCGCGGCCGCGTGCCGCGTACACCGCTCACTCATCGGAACCGAGGTGCATCAGACCATCGTGGAACCCACTCAGATCCGTCTGGCCGTGCCCGAAGACCTCGACATGACCCGCCTGCTCGGCCACGGAGATTCGCTGTTGCGTCTCATCGAGGACCAGTTCGACTCCGACATCACCGTGCGAGGAAACCAGATCACCATCGCGGGCGAGGCGGGCGACTCGCAGACCGTCTCGTCGCTGTTCGCGGAGATGATCCAGCTCGTCGAGCGCGGCGAGCAGCTCACCCCCGAGCAGGTCGAGCGCTCGATCGAGCTGCTGCGCCAGGGCGAGTGCACGCCCACCGCCCTGCACGGCGACGTCATCCTGACCCACAAGGGCAAGTCGGTGCGTCCCAAGACCGCCGGCCAGAAGCGCTATGTCGACGCGGTGCGCAAGCACACGGTCACCTTTGGCATCGGGCCCGCCGGTACCGGCAAGACCTACCTGGCCATGGCCATGGCCGTCGAAGCGCTCAAGCGCAAGGAGATCGGCCGCATCATCCTGACGCGTCCGGCCGTCGAGGCGGGCGAGTCGCTCGGCTTTCTGCCCGGCACGCTGACCGAGAAGGTCGACCCGTACCTGCGCCCGCTCTACGACGCGCTGTTCGACATGATGGAGGCCGAGAAGTCGGCCATGCTCATCGAGCGCGGCGTCATCGAGATCGCGCCGCTCGCGTTCATGCGCGGCCGCACGCTCAACGACTCGTTCGTCATCCTCGACGAGGCGCAGAACACCACGCCCGAGCAGATGAAGATGTTCCTGACCCGCCTGGGCTTCGGCTCGCGGATCGTCATCACCGGCGACGTGACCCAGGTCGACTTGCCGCGCGGGCACTCCGGGCTCAAAGAGGTCCGCGAGATCCTCGACGGCGTCAACGACATCGCCTTTGTCGACCTCACGAGCAAAGACGTCGTGCGCCACAAGCTCGTCCAGCACATCGTGAGCGCCTACCACGAGTTCGAGGAGGCCAAGGCCGCGCGCGCCGATGGCTAAGTCCACCCACATATCACCGCGCCGCGCCGCCGGTCATGCCCGTCGCGTCTTCCGCTCCTCGGACAACCGGGTCGCGTTCGTGGCCATCGCCCTGGGTACCGGCGTCGTCCTGATCGTCGCCGGGGCCATCGCTGCGCTCGTGGGCGCCATCGCGCTGACGCCGGCGACCTACGAGGAGGTCCGCATGGCGGCGCTGTGGGGTGCCGTGGGCGCCCTGAACGCCGCGATGCTCGCCGCGCTCGCACTGCCGCTGCTTCGCCAGACGCTCGTGTCGAGCAACCGCATGCGCCTGGTGGAGGCCGGCAGCCCGATGCACCCGCTGCTCAAGCGGCTCATGATCGAGGCGCCGGGCACCTACACGCACTCGGTCGCCACCGCCAACGTCGCCGAGGCCGGCGCCGAGGCGATCGGCGCCGACGTGTTGCTGGCGCGGGTCGGGGCGTACT
Source organism: uncultured Eubacteriales bacterium (assembly GCA_964500985.1). Taxonomy (GTDB): domain Bacteria; phylum Actinomycetota; class Coriobacteriia; order Anaerosomatales; family PHET01; genus CAZCRB01. Next base: position 5,889 of record CAZCRB010000003.1, on the reverse strand, counting down.
ACCACGACGTGGGCAAGATCGGCTCGCCGTGCTTCTTCTTCGAGAACCAGCACGACGGCGTCAACCCGCACGACTCCACCGCGCCGGCGCTCTCGGCCAAGATCATCACCGCTCACGTGACCGACGGCCTGGCGCTCGCCGACGAGTACCACCTGCCGGAAGAGGTCCGGCAGATCATCGTCGAGCACCACGGCAGCTCGCTCGTGCGCTACTTCTACCACAAGGCGTCGCAAGACGATGCCGGCCTGTTCGAGGCCGACTTCCGCTACAAGGGCGTGCCGCCGCGTTCGCGCGAAGCCGCGCTCGTCATGCTCGCCGACGCGAGCGAGGCCTCGGTCCGTGCGCTGGGCACCCCCACACCCGACAAGGTCGAGAACATCGTGCGCGCCGTCATCGACGAGAAGGCCGAGGACCACCAGCTGGTCGACTCGGGCCTGACCGAGGCCGACCTGGAGAAGGTCGTCGAAGCCTACAGCCGCGCGCTCGTGGGCATGTACCACGCACGGTGCGAGTACCCGGATCGTGCCACCGCCGTGAAGGGAGACGCAGTTGCAGATCATCGTGTCGAGCCATCGGGAGCCTGAGCCTCTGGACCTGTCCGCGTTCGAGCGCCTCGCGATCTTCGTGCTCGAGCGCGAGGAGGCGCCCGACGCCGTCGAGCTCTCCGTCGCCGTCATCGGCATCGACGAGATGACCGAGCTCAACGTCAAGTACCGCGGCAAGGAGGGCCCCACCGACGTCCTCTCGTTCCCGTGCGACGACCCGTGCGCCGTCGTCGAGGAGGACGAGCCGATCGCGCTCGGTGACGTCGTGATCTCCCCGGAGGTCGCGGAGCGCCAGGCCGTCGAGCTCGGCAACACCGTCGAGGCCGAGCTCAACCTGCTGCTCGTCCACGGCGTGCTGCACCTGCTCGGCTACGACCACATCGACGACGACGAGGCGGCTGCGATGCAGTCGCGCGAGCAGGCGCTCCTCGAGGCCTGGTCGGTCGTCGCGTGACGCAGCGGCCATGAAGAGCCGCTCGATTCTGTGGAGCTTCAACTACGCGATCGACGGGATCGTGTACGCGCTGCGCACCCAGCGCAACATGCGGGTCCACGCGGCCGCGGCGATCATCGCGGCGGTCGGGTCGTTGTTGCTGGGCGTGCGGGGGCTCGCGCTGGCGGCGGTCGTCTTCGCCATCTCGCTCGTCTTTGTCGCTGAGCTCGTCAACACCGCGATCGAGGCGGCGGTCGACGTGGCCACCGAGCGCTACGACCCGCTCGCCAAGGTGGCCAAGGACGTGGCGGCCGCAGCGGTGCTCGTGGCGGCCATCAACGCGCTGATCGTCGCGTATCTCGTGCTGTTCGAGCCGGTGCAGGCGTGGCTGCAGCGCGGTCTGACGTTCGCGCGCTTCGCTTCCACGGACCTGACCGTCATCGCGCTGGGGCTCGTCATGCTCGCGGTCATCGTGCTCAAGGCCGTCTCGCGCGAGGGGACGTGGACGCACGGCGGATGGCCGAGCGGCCACGCCGCCATCGCGTTTGGGCTGGCGACCGTGATCGGCTTCATCACCCAGAGCGGAGGGGCGCTCGCCGCGGCCTACTTCATCGCGTTTCTCGTGGTGCAGAGCCGCGTCGAGGCCGAGATCCACACGATCACGCAGTCGGTCGTGGGCGGTGTGCTCGGCATCGTCATCGTCACCGCGGTGTTCCAGGCCTTCTTCTGGTGAGCGGCGCGCACGCGCCGTGTCCGGCCAGTCGGGTATCCTGAAGCAGAAGGGGAGGCGTACTTCCCGCACCCGATTCCCGGAGAGACCTTGCTCGTACTAGCCATCGTCATCGCCCTGCTGCTCCTCGCGCTGTCCGCGGGGCTTTCCGCGGCCGAGACGGCCGTCATGCTGCTGCCTCCGGGCCGCGTCCACCGCCTCGCCGAGGCCGAGCGCCGCGGCGCCGACAGCCTCGAGGTCCTCGCCGAGCTGCGCCACCGCCTGCGCGCGGTGACCGCCTTGGCCGCCGCGCTCGCGTTCGCTGCCGCGGCGGTGGCCGGTGCGCGCAGCGCCGACGTGATCGCCGCCGCGTCCTCGCCGGTCGGGCTCGCCCCGTGGGTGGCGACGGGCATCGGTATCGCGGGCGGCCTGCTGGCGGTGTTGCTGACGTTCGCGCTCGCGCAGTCGCTGCCGCGCACGCTCGCGGCCACCAACCCCGAGCGCGTCGGGCTCGACACCGCACGCTTCGCCCTCGCCGTCACGCGCGCCCTGTACCCGGTCGCTCGAGTGTTGGGGGCGCCGTGGAAGTGGGCCGTCGACGTGACCGGCGCCGAGCGCACGCTGACCCCCTGGGCGGTCACGCCGGAGTGGCGCGGCGCGCCCGCGACCGAGGACGCGGAGCGTGAGGAGGCCGAGGAGGCCCTGCTCGAGGCCGTCTCGGACTTCGCCGAGAAGGTCGTGCGCGAGGTCATGGTGCCGCGCACCGACGTCACCGCGCTCGAGGACACCGCCACGGCCGCCGACGCCATCCGGGTCATCGGTGACACCGGCTACTCGCGTCTGCCGGTCTACCACGACACGGTCGATGACGTCCGCGGCGTGCTCTACGCCAAGGACCTGCTCGTGGCGCTCGGCAGTACCGGGGCCGAGGTCAGCGTCGCCAAGATCGCGCGCAAGCCGTACTACGTCCCGGAGACCAAGCCGGTCGAGGAGCTCCTGTTCGAGCTGCGCAACACCACCCACATCGCGATCGTCGCCGACGAGTACGGCGGCACCGCCGGTATCGTCACGCTCGAGGATCTGCTCGAGGAGATCGTTGGCGACATCTCGGACGAGTACGATAAGGAGGAGCCGCTCATCGTCGATCTGGGCGAGGGCCGCTTCTGCGTCGACGCGCGCCTGCCCGTCGACGACTTGAACGAACTGTTCGGCACCGACATCGACATCGACGCCGACTCGGTGGGCGGCCTGTTCACCGAGGTCGCCGGCCGCATCCCCGAGCAAGGGGAGTCGGTGGGCATCGAAGGCCTCGTTCTGACCGTCACAGACCTGCAAGGTACCCGCATCCGCCAGCTCAGAGTCGAGCCGGCCAACGGGGGAGAAGGAGCAGCAGATGCGTAACCTGACCCAGCCCGACCTGGTATTGCTCGCGTTCGCCCGCGAGGCACAGGAGAAGGCGTACGCGCCCTACTCGATGTTCCGGGTGGGTGCGGCCGTCTACACGGCCGACGGCGAGACGTTCACCGGCGTCAACATCGAGAACGCCGCATACGGCGCGACGATCTGCGCCGAGCGCTCGGCGCTGGCCGCCGCCGTATCTGCCGGCTACACCGACATCGAGGCCGTGGCCGTGGTCGGCGACTCCGACGCCCCGACCGTCCCGTGCGGGTGCTGTCGCCAGGCGCTGGCCGAGTTCAACCCGGAGATGCGGGTGATCATGGGCGGCCAGAAGGACGACGTCATGGTCATGTCGCTCGACGAGCTGCTGCCCGAGGCGTTCGTGCGCGGCTACCTCGACCAGGACGAGAGCAAATAGTGAGCGAAAACCACACACCCGATCTGGCTGGTCCCGGCCCGTGTCCGCAGGGCCAGGTCCGCTCGGGATTCGTCGCGCTGGTGGGACGTCCCAACGCCGGCAAGTCGACGCTGACCAACGCGCTCGTGGGCTCCAAGGTCGCGATCGTCTCGAACACGCCGCAGACCACCCGCCATCGCCTGCGCGCCGTCATCGACCGCGATGACGCGCAGATCGTCGTCGTCGACACGCCGGGCCTGCACAAGCCCTACGACGCGCTGGGCGAGGAGCTCAACCGCTCCGCGCTCAAGTCGCTCGAGGACGTCGACGTCGTGGCGATGCTGGTCGACGCGACCAAGCCGGTGGGCGGCGGTGACCTGTGGGTCGCCAAGCACGTCGACAAGGTGCGCGGCACCAAGATCCTCGTGATCACCAAGGCCGACATCGCGCGCGAGGGCTCGGTGGACAAGCAGATCGCCAAGGCCCGTTCGTTCGCCAAGTTCGACGAGGTCGTGGTGGTCTCGGCGCTCGAGGGCTTCAACCTCGAGGGCTTCGAGGCCGCGGTACTCGCCGCGTTGCCGTGCGGACCGCGCTGGTTCCCGCGCGACATGCCGACCGACCAGCCTATCGAAGTCATGGTCGCCGAGTTCGTCCGCGAGAAGATCCTGAGGGCCACCCACGACGAGGTCCCTCACGCCGTCGGCGTGCAGGTCGAGGAGCTCGAGTACGTCAAGAAGACCGACCTGACGCGCATCTGGGCCGTCATCTACGTCGAGCGCGACAGCCAGAAGGGCATCATCGTCGGCAGGGGCGGCGAGATGATCAAGCGCATCGGGACCCAGGCCCGCGTGGACCTCGAGCGCCTGCTCGGCACCAAGGTTCACCTCGAGCTCACCGTCAAGGTCAAGAAGGACTGGCGCCGCGACGCGAGCCAGATCCGCCGCTTTGGATACGGAGAGGGGCTCTGACGATCATGGACGCCGTCACCCTCGCACGCGCGATCGACCAGACCCTGCTCAAGCCCACGGTCGGCCTGAACGAGGCGGCGACGTGGATCGAGGCCCAGCGCGACCACGGCTTCGCGACGCTGTGTGTCTCGCCGTTCCTCGTGCCGCTCGCCGCGCAGCGGCTGGCCGGCAGCTCGACCGGCGTGTGCTCGGTCGCAGGGTTTCCCCTGGGCTACTCGCTGACCGAGACCAAGGCCGAGGAGGCCGTGCACCTGGTCCAGCTCGGGTGTGTCGAGGTCGACATGGTCATCAACATCGCCGCGCTGCTGGAAGGCGAGCACGAGTTCGTCAAAGACGACATCGCGGCAGTGGTCACGGCGACCGAGGAGGCCAGCGAGGGCGGAGCGCTGACCAAGGTCATCTTCGAGACCGGCTACCTGTCCGAGGACCAGATCGCGCGCGCCTGCGAGCTGTCGGTCGAGGCCGGCGCCGCCTTTGTGAAGACGAGCACCGGCTTTGGTCCGCGCGGCGCCAGCGTGCGCGACGTCGAGATCATGCGCGCCACCGTGGGGGCCGATGTGGGCGTCAAGGCGGCGGGCGGCATCCGCGACCTCGACACCGCGCTCGCGATGATCGAGGCAGGCGCGAATCGCCTGGGCACCTCGGCGGGCGCGGAGATCGTCGCCCAGCTTCTCGCGCGTGGCTGATCCGCTGCGCTCCTAGCCGATGCCCGCCTACCCGCTGACCGCGCTCGTCTTGCGCAAGACCAAGCTCGGCGAGACCGACATCATCCTGACGCTGCTCGCGGCGGACGGAAGCCAGGTGCGCGCCGTCGCCAAGGGGCTGCGCAAACCCGGTTCGCGCTTTGGCGGGCGGCTCGAGCCGTACGCGGTCGCCGATCTGTTGCTGCACAGCGGCAAGTCCCTCGAGATCGTCACCGAGGCGAGAACGGTGAGCGCGCGCTCCGCACTACGAGAGGACCTGGACCGCGCGTCCGCAGCAGCCGTGGTCGCCGACGTACTCGACAAGGTGTCGCTGGAAGGGCAGACCGAGCCGCGTCTGTACGGCCTGGCGGTCGCGTCGCTCGACGCGATGGAGACCGCCCGCATCGAGGCGCTGCCCCAGCTGGTGGTCGCGTTCCTGGTCAAGGCGATGGCGATGCAGGGGTATCGCCCCGAGCTCGAGAGCTGCGCCCTGTGCGCTTGCCAGGCGGGTGAGGGGAACCAGTTCTCGCTCCAGCACGGCGGGGCGCTGTGTCCGGCCTGCGGCGAGATCGATGCTTCGACCCTTCGGTTCGCACCACAGGCGCGCGCCTGGCTCGCCACGCTGTTGGGATCGACGATGGCCGAGGCGGCCGAGCTCGACGTGCCTCCCGGCGCGGTCGCGGACTGCTTCGCGCTCGTGCGCAGCTTCGTAGCGTTTCACCTGCCGACGCGGCTCAAGGCGCTCGACTTCTACGC
>CAZCRB010000002.1:77257-81762 GCA_964500985.1 uncultured Eubacteriales bacterium | reverse complement strand
GCGAGGATCAAGGGGGCGCTGTTCAAGGCCTACTCGCATGCGCGCAAGAAGGGCGAGCTCGACGGCATCGATCTTCACGACCTGAAGGTGGACTCGCCCGAGGAGCGCGGCAACGTCGCGGACATGGCGCGCACGATGACGACGGTCGAGCGCATCAGCTTCGAGAACGACCTGCTCTTCGGCACTTCGCCGGTGATCAGACGAGACAAGCGCAGAGTGGCCGCCCGCGAAGTGGCCATTCCAGCCGACTGAGGAGGACTCATGGACTGCATCGAGGCGATCAGGGGTCGCAGGTCGATCCGCGCGTACACGGACGAGCCGGTGACCGAAGCGGACATCGAGAGCGTGTTGCGGGCGGCCATGTCTGCGCCCAGCGCCGGCAACCAACAGCCGTGGCGCTTCGTCGTGGTGCGGGACCGGGAGCAGCTCGAGCGACTCTCTCAGGCCACGCCCTATTCCAAGGTGGTCGGGTCGGCCAGCGTCGCGCTCGTCGTGTGCGGCGACACGCGCGAGGAGCGCCATCCGGGCTACTGGGTCCAGGACTGCTCGGCGGCCACCCAAAACGCGCTCGTGGCCATCCACGCGCTGGGGCTCGGAGCGGTGTGGGTGGGCGTCCACCCCATCGAGGAGCGGGTCGCCAGCGTCCGCGCGGCCTGCGAGATCCCTGAGGGTGTGGTGCCGATGGCCATGGTCGCGATCGGTCACCCCGCCGAGACCAAGCCGCCCTCGGAGCGCTTCGAGCCCGCGTACGTGCATGCCGACCGCTGGGCTGAGTAGGCGCGCCGCCACGGCACGGGGATTGCAGGCTTGAGGGCTACCGACCGCGGGGGATCGTGCGCCGCGGTGGTACAATCCGCGACGGTCGCAGCGCCGGCAAACGCTGCGACAGCGCCCCGTGAGGGGCTTGTCGGAATAGGGTGAGGTGGTACGCGTGCGGCTGTCCCCACGGTTCCTCGCGCTGGCATTGTGCGGCGCGCTTCTCGCGCAGGCGACGCCCGCGTTCGGTCTCGCTTCGGCCTACCAGATCGACGCTCTCTCGTTCTCCAGCGCCACCACCGGCTATCTCGCCGGGGGCAAGGACCCGCGCACCGGGTTCGTGTCGGTCACCGGCGACCGCGGGCTGTCGTGGCACGCGACCCGGTTCCCGAGCGCCTGGATGATGAGCGTCGAGGCGGCGGGCTCCAAGGCCTGGACCGCGAGCGACTACACCGACGCGATTCGAGCCACCACCACCGGCGGCTCCGCGTGGACGACGATCTCCCCGGTCGTCGGCTCTTCGTTCGTCAACTTCTCGGGGATCGGCCAGTTCTCCAACGGTGCGCTCGCCGCGGTCGGCCAGCTGGGCTCGACCGCCGGCGGCGACGTCGCGGTCATCGCGACGAGCGCGAACGGCAGCACCTGGACGACCGCGTTCCAGGGCCCGCTGTACCCGCCGCCTGACGAGGAGAGCCCCGCTCCCAAGACCATCGCCCAGCTCGGGTCGGTCGACGTCGCACCGAGCGGGACGACCGCGTGGGCCGTGGGCAACGAGTGGACCCCGGGCGACGGCGGCACGGCTACGTTCAACCGCCGGCTCGCCTACAAGACCACCAACAGCGGCTCGACGTGGACCACCCAGACGATCGGTCCGGCGACCTACAAGAACGCCGCCACCGCGGTCGCGGTGTCGAGCGACAACAACGCATGGGTCGTCGGTGAGCTCCGTACGGTGTTTCGCCTGAACCCCAATGCGGCGACCGGCACCAACCTCGGCTACCGCTTCAAGTCGGTCCAGCCCGCGGGCATGCCGCTCGGCACCAACTTCAACGCCGTGGACGCGATCGACGACAACCATGTCGTCATCGTCGGCGACGGCGGCTGGGTCGCGTGGACGAGCAACGGCGCGGCCGACAACTCGACGGCCGACTCGTCGGTGTGGGCGGGCAAGCAGGTCACGCCGGCGGGCGCCGCGCTTCGCGGCGTGTCGATGCTCAGCGCCACGGAATGGGTCGTGGTCGGCGATGACGAGACCATCTTGCGGACCACTGATGGCGGAGCGACGTGGACGGGTTCGACGGCCCTCGCGCCGCCGGCCGTCGCGATCACGGCCCCGGCGGCGAGCACGGTCTTGACTGGCTCTCAGGCCGTCGTGAGCGGCACGTCGACCGACGGGCGTGGCGCGGGCGTCGCGGCCGTCGAGGTCGCGGTCAGCCGCGAGGACGGTGCGTACTGGACCGGCACCGCGTGGCAGGCAGGCGAGTATTGGCGCAGCGCCTCGACGCTGGACGGCTGGGACCACTGGACGTGGAACTGGGACCTCGAGCCGGGGCAGCTCGGCGAGCACACCTACACCGTGCGCACGCGTGCGACCGACGCCTTCGGCCTCACCGGTGCGGCGCTTGCGGGCGGCGTGAAGGTCTCGAACGGCACGCCGCCGCCCACGGCGACGCTCACCGTCGCGTCGGGCACCGATGCCGGCCGTCCGCGCACGCGCGTGTTCGCGCCGGCCGGGTCGGCTCGTGTCGTGGACGAGATCGCACTGAGCACCACCGGCGCCAGCACGACGGTGACCGGCATCGCGGTCGAGGCGCGCGACACCCAGCCGCTCCTGAGCCAGGACCTCTCGTCGGTGAGTCTGTACCTCGACAACGGCAACGGGACCTACGGCGTGGGCGACACGCAGCTCGGGACGACCCTCGCGGTGACGCGCCTCGACTACTCGCAGACGCTGCGGTTCGGCGGGCTGTCGGTCGCGGTCGCACCGGGGACGCCAAAGAACGTGTGGATCGTGTTCCGCACCTCGGCTTCGGGGCATAACGGCGACCGGCTCGGCAGCGTGGTCCGCACGAGCGGCGTGTCCGTCTCGACCGGCACGGTCACTGCTGCCGCACCGATCCGCTCGGCGCTCGGTGCCCAGACGCTCGTGATCAGGGCGCGCCAGTAGCGTCAGGCCGGGTATACGTCGGGTAGCATGGGTGTGACGCTTCCTACGCGAAGGCCCCCGATGCTGCGCGCACTCGACCTCATAGCCAGTCTGCCCGGCGACGACGGGCCCGTCCGGGTGCTCTCGGGCGTGTCGCTTCACGTCGACGCCGGCGAGGTGCTCGACATCGTGGGCCCGAGCGGCTCGGGCAAATCGACGCTGCTACGCGCCCTTGCGCGCCTGATGCCCGGAGCGACGGGCCGCCTCGAGCTCGACGGCGCGGACGCCGCGTCGGTCTCGCCCCAGGTCTGGCGCACGCGGGTGACGCTCGTGCCGCAGAAGCCGGCGATCGCCAACGGCTGTCTGCGCGACAACCTGCTCATGCCGTGGCTCCTCAAGGTACGTCGCGCCGAGGACGCGCCCTCCGACGCGGCGCTCGAGGCTGCTCTCGATGAGGTGGGCTTGTCCGGGCTTTCGCTCGACCGGGACGCGGCCCGGCTGTCGGTGGGCCAGCAGGGGAGGCTCGCGTTGCTGCGCGTGACGCTGGCGGCTCCCCGCGTCTTGCTGCTCGACGAGGCGGACGCCGCGCTCGATGCCGACAGCGTCGCCGCCGTCACCGAGCTCACCCGCCGGTTCGCCGAGCGGGGCGGCGCCGCCGTGAGGGTGCGACACCGGGAAAGCGACGGGCTGGCCCGGCGCACGCTGCGCATGGCCGATGGCGCGCTCACGGAGGTGGGGGCATGACCGGGACCGGCGGCGTCATCGCGATCGGCTGGCCCCAGTTGGCGCTCGCGACGCTGTTCGTCGTCTTCGTCGGGATCGTGTCGATCCGACTCTCGCTCGGGCTTGAGCGCGACCTGGCTGTCGCGACCGCGCGGACCTACGTACAGCTTCTGGCGCTGGGCCTCGTGCTGCGCTGGGTCTTTGGCATCTCGAGCCCATGGCTCACGCTGGGGATGATGGCGGTGATGGTGCTCGCTGCCGCCAACATCGTCGTGCGCAGGAGTCCCGACGCGCCGCCAGGCATCTTTGGCTCCTCGGCGCTCGCGATGGGGCTGACTGGGTTCATCGTCACGTTCGCGGTCACCGGGCTGATCGTGCAGGTCCAGCCGTGGTACGAGCCGCGCTACGTCATCCCGCTCGCCGGCATGGTGATCGGCAACTCGATGACCGGCATCGCGCTCGCGCTCGAGCGCACGTTCTCCGACCTGGACGCCGGCTCCGACGAGGTTCTGGCGCTCCTCGCGCTCGGGGCCACGCCGTGGGAGGCCGCCCACAAGTCGGTGCGCGGTGCGCTGCGGGCCGGGCTGCTGCCGACGATCAGTTCGATGGCCGCGGTCGGTATCGTGTTCATCCCGGGGATGATGGCCGGTCAGATTCTGGCGGGCGCCGACCCCGTGACGGCGACCGGCTACCAGATCGTCGTGATGCTGATGGTCGCCGCCGCCACCGCGCTGGGCAGCGTCGTCGCCGTAGGGCTGACCTACAAGCGGCGCTTCACCGAGGACGGCATCTTCCTGGACAAGGGCGTGCGGCAGGATCGCGGCTGAGCCTCCCACGCGAAAGCGCCGCCCCCGAGTCCCGGGGACGGCGCTTGGACGCG
>CAZCRB010000002.1:64346-77157 GCA_964500985.1 uncultured Eubacteriales bacterium | reverse complement strand
GCTGCCGGGGCGCCTCCGGGACCCACGTACTGCGAGCCGCCAAAGCCGAGGATCAGCCAGAAGATCGGGCCGAGGAACACGAGGCCCAGCGCGAACCCGACCCCGTGGCCGAACGACTTGGCGATGTCGAGGTACACGACCACCAGGATGACCAGCTGGACGACCGGGATCAGGAGCAGCAGCACCCACCACCACGGACGTCCCGCGATCTTGAACAGTACGATCATGTTCCAGATCGGGATGATCGACTTCCACCCGGCCTCACCGGCCTTGGTGAACACCTTCCAGTACGCGATGATCATGATCACCGCGAGCGCGAACATGACGAGCGCATACGCTCCCATGAACGCGGCGAGTGCGCCTGCCGCACCCGCGTCGTACAGCGTGGGATCAGCCTGCATCGATACCCCTTCCACTCGTCGCACCTCGGCGCGACACCCGTCCCCATCGCCGCATATGGTACTACCTTCCAGCGGGAGCGGGTAGCGCGCACTTGCGGGGGAGTTCGGGCGCGAAGGGCGCTGCCGGGTCTGCTACGATACCCGCGACGTGCGGAGAGGCAGCGCGCCGGCATCGAGCGGCCGGGCGCAGGGACTCCGCAGCGAACGGAGGGGCATGACCGGGTTCGAGCTCTACCTCAAGAAGAACTCCAAGCGGTTCGACGAGTATCTCGCGACCTTCTTCAGCAACGGCTCGCATCCCGACATGAACCGGTACCTCTACGGTCCGCTCGCTCAGTACTCCGAGAACGCGGGCAAGCGGCACCGCCCGTTGATATGCCTGCTCGCCTGCGAGGCGGTCGGCGGCGAGCCCGACAAGGCGCGCGCTTCCGCCGCGGCCATCGAGCACTTCCACACCGCCGCGCTCATCCACGATGACATCGAGGACTCGTCGCTGACGCGCCGCGGCGAGCCGTGCCTGCACATCCGGGAGGGCGAGGGGCTGGCGATCAACGCCGGCGACCTGGCGCTCTCGCTGGTCACGGGCACCGTCGTCGACGATCCGGGCCTCGGGGCCGAGACCAAGCTGCGCGTCCTCAAAGAGCTCGTCGACATGACCGCCCGGACCATCGAGGGCCAAGCGCTCGACATCGGCTGGGCCCGCGACGGGCGGTTCGACCTGACGGTCGAGGACTACCTCGTGATGGCCAACCACAAGACCGCGTTCTACTCGGGAGCGGTGCCGCTGGCGGTCGGCGCGATCGTGGGCGAGGGCACCGAGGAGCAGATCGAGGCCCTGAGGGCCTTTGGCATGGCGGCCGGACTCGCGTTCCAGATCCAAGACGACGTCTTGAACCTCGTGGGCAAGAAGGAGTCGGTCGGCAAGGACTTCCGCAGCGACATCACCGAGGGCAAGCGCACGCTCGTCGCGATCCACGCGCTCACCAACAGCCCGCAGCGGGAGCGCCTGCTGGCGATCCTCTCGTCGAAAGAGACCGACGCCGGGGTCTTGGCCGAGGCGGTCGGGATCATGACCGAGTCGGGTTCGGTCGAGTTCGCCAACTCGTTCGCTCGCGACCTCGTCGTCGGCGCCAAGGCCGGCCTCGACGAGGCCGTTGCGCGCAGCCGCGCCAAGGACCTGCTCCTCTCGATGGCTGACTTCTTCATCAAGCGCAGCTCGTAGTCTCGGCGCGGGTCGGGTAGAACTACTTTGGCGTGCCGCGTCGGCACGGCGTCATTCGAGGAGGTACACGCATGCGTGCAATCCCCGTCACCGATTCCGTCTGGTGGGTCGGAGCCATCGACTGGAACCTCCGGGACTTCCATGGGTTCGAGACCCCGCGCGGCACGACCTACAACTGCTACCTGCTCAAGGGCTCCGAGAAGAACGCCCTGGTGGACACGACCAAGATCCCGTTCGTGCCCGAGCTGCTCGAGCGCGTCCGTGACGTCATGCCGCTCGAGGACATCGACTACATCGTGGTCAACCACGTCGAGCCGGACCACAACGGCGGCCTGCGCCTTGTCATGGAGGCGTGTCCCAACGCCAAGGTGGTCGCCAGTGCCGGCGGTGTGCGCGGCGTGGCCGAGTATCACGGCCCCGACCTGCAGCTCGCGCCCGTCGGTATCGACGACGCCATCGATCTCGGCGGCCTGACGCTCAAGTTCGCGCCCATGCCGATGGTGCACTGGCCGGACTCGATGTTCACCTACTGCCCCGAGCGCTGCCTGCTCATGTGCAACGACGCCTTCGGGCAGCATCTCGCTTCGTCGGCCCGGTTCGCCGACGAGGTAGGCCTCGATCTGGCGATGGACGAGCTGATCAACTACTACGCCAACATCCTCATGCCTCTCGGGCCGCAGGTCTCCAAGGCCGTCGCCAAGGTCATCGAGCTCGGGTGGGCGTGTGACACCATCGCCCCGAGCCACGGTGTGATCTGGCGCAAGCGCGACGTGCCCACCCTCATCGACGCATACGACCGCTACGCCTCCGGAGACACCTTCGACAAGCTCGTCATCGCCTACGGGACGATGTGGGGTTCCACCGACATCCTCGCGCGGCACATCGCCGACGGCGCTTTGGAGACCGGCGTCGAGGTCAAGCTCTTCGATCTGGCGTCGACCTCGTTCGCGCACATCACCCGCCACGTGTTCGATGCGCGGGCGCTCCTCGTCGGCTCACCGACCCTGCACCACGGGATGCTGTACCGGCCGGCCGGCTACCTGCAGTACCTCTCCGGGCTCAAGCCCAAGGACAAGGTCGCCGGTGCGTTCGGCTCCTTTGGCTGGTCGAGCGGCGCCACCAAACAGATCACGGGCCGGTTCGAGGAGATGGGTCTCGAGCTCCCGTACCCGGACCTGACCTGCAAGTACGCGCCCAAGGGCGAGACCCTCGAGCAGGCGCGCGCGTGGGGCGCGCAGTTCGGCGAGCTGGTCCTTGCGCGCGGCCGCATGGAGCCGCAGGTCAGCGACGACGCCGAGTGAGCACCTGAACCTCAACGAGTGTCGCGCTCAGCCCCGCGCCTTCCAGGCCGCGAGCGTGTCTGCGGCCTCGGCCACGCTGAGGGCCGGTGCGGGCGCGCTCGCATCGAGCTGGCGCAGCGCCGCGAAGAGCGCCGCGAGCACCGGCGGCCGGATGTTCGAGCGCGCGATGTCCTCGGCGTGTGCGAAGACCTCCTCCGGCGTGCCCGCGAGCGCGATCTCGCCGCCCGGCTTGAGCACGTAGGCGTAGTCGGCGAGCTCGTGGACGCTGTCGATGTCGTGTGTCGACATGACCACCGTGACGCCGCGCTCCTTGGACAGCCGCTCGATCAGTGCGACGAGTCCCGCGCGCGATGTCGGATCGAGCCCCTCGAACGGCTCGTCGAGGATCAGCAGCTCCGGCTCCATCACGAGCGCGCCGGCAAGCGCCACCTTGCGCTTCTCGCCGCCGGACAGGTTGTGCGGAACCCGGTCGGCGAGCGCCTCGATGCCGAGAAGCTCGAGTGCCGCGCCCACGCGCCGCTCGACCTCGCGCTCCTCAAGCCCGTACTGCCGGGGCGAGAACGCGACGTCATCGCGAACCGTGGGCTGGAGCAGCTGCTCGTCGACGTTTTGCAGGACCACGCCGACGCGCTGGCGGATCTGCGCCCACTGGGTCGCTGGGTCGGCCCCAAACACGCGGACCAGCCCTTCGCGGCTCCTGAGCAGCCCGAGGATGTGGAAGAGCAGCGTCGTCTTGCCCGCGCCGTTCGGTCCGAGCAGTACGGTGCGGGTACCCGCGCGCGCCACGAAGTCGAGGCCGCACAGGTGCACGCTCGTGCCGTCCTCATAGGAATGGCGCACGCAGCTCACGCGGACGACCTCGGACGGCGTCTCGGGCGTCAGGCGTTCATCGGACACGGTCGTACCTCCTCAGGGCGGATACCATCAGCAGCGCCGTCGCCGCGAGCACGAGCGGCACCCACGAGTACGGGTTGAGCGTTGCGGCGCCGACGCGCCACACCACCGCCGTCAGCGCGCCGAGCACCGCCGCCACGATCACGACAGCGGACGCCCAACGGCTCGGGTTGCGGTGCGGCCCGATGCGCATGCGCCGGTCGTACCCGCGCAGCCGCATCACGTCGTAGTCGCGCTGCGCCAGGTCGATCGAGTACAGCAGCAGCGATCCGAGCGCCGCGGCGCTGATGCGGGCCGTGCGCAAAGGATGCCGCCCGCGGATGCCGGCGCGCAGGCGGATCGCTCGGATCAGGTTCGAGAACTTCTCGAGCAGCAGAAACGTCGTCCGGTACGTCATGAGCAGCGCGTCGCCCACGATCACCGGGGTGACGCGCTGGATGGGTGCGAAGATCTGCGGATACGGCGTCGAGAGGACGACGATGACCGCTGCGAGCGCGGCGACGACCGCCTTCTCCACGATGACCACGCCGGCCGAGGCGCTCGGGGCCGACGCCGCGGCGAAGATGAGTGCGAACAGCGCCGGGTACGCGGCGAGCCCCAAGGCGAGCCTCAGGTCGAGACGCCCCCAGACCGCCACTGCGACCAGGCCGACTCCGAGCGACGCGAGCACCAGGGAGTTCCAGCACGTGACGACCGCGAGGAGCACGAACGCCAACGCGATGAGCTTGGCGGTGGGTGACGCCGCGCGCAGCGGGCCGTCGGTCCGCGTCGCCGAGCGATCGATGGCCGAGACGTCCATGTCAGCGGCCCGTCCCTTCGTCACCGGGTGGGACGCGGTCGCGTGGGGCGAGCGCCCCTTCCCACAGCAGCCCGGGACGCACCCGCGCGATGTAGCCGAGCACGCCCGCGGTCACGAGACCCTCGAGCACCCACCCGATCGGCCCGAGCGTGAACACGATGAGCGCGAAGCGCCGCACGTCGAAGGGCTCCTGCACCGGCGGCGCCTCTGATGTCGCTGGACCGGCAGCGGGCTTCTCGCCTCCGGAAAACAGCCCCACCGAGAAGACCCCCGCGGAGAACGGGTTCTCGAACGAGAGGGTGGACGCGTCGAGCGCTCCGGTCTCGCGCGTGGCGGCACCGGGCCCGCCCACCGCCACGATCAGGACCAGCATCGTCGTCGTGATCGCGAGCGTCACGACGGTCGCCGCGAACGCGCTCGCTTTGACATGCCGCCGCGAGAAGACGCGCACGAGACCGCGGAAGAGCAGCGCGCCGATGATCATCTCCGCCGCGATGATGAGCGTGTTCAGGCCGAGCACGGTCACGCCGCCGTGCCCGAGCATCGCCAGCACGACCTCCACGATGAAGGCCGCCACGATCGAGAGGGCGGGACCGAGCAGCACGCCGCCGACGACCGTGAGGTTGATGTGATAGGCGATCGGGACGACCTCGCTCGACATGGCCACGAGCATCAGCGCACACACGACCGCCAGCAGCGGCACTTTGCGGCGGACCTCGGAGCGCTCGGCGATCCGCCCCGCGACACCCACGGCGAAGACCGCCAGGAGCCATCCGCATGCGACGAGCCACAGGGGCAGTACACCGTCGGGGATGTGCAGGTGCGACACGGCTACTCCCCGGTCCCGCGCGCGGCGCACTCCGGGCACAGCCCGTACAACGTGATCTCGTGGCGCGTCACGACGAACCCCTCGGCGGCACTGGCCTCTACGGTCGGGCCGACAGGGCACTCGGCGTGCGCGACGCGTCCGCACCCGTCGCACACGACGTGGTGATGGTGACCGCCGTCGTGGCCGCAGCGCAGATACAGCGCGCCGCCGTCGCGCGCGCCGACCCGCTCGATGAACCCGCTCTCCTCCATGGCGGCGACCGCGCGGTACACCGTGGCGAGCGCGCCGGCCGCGGGCTCTTGCGCGCGGACCGCCTCGGCGAGCTCCTCGACGGTGAAGGCGCCCGGCCGCGTCGCCGCGACGTGCGCGACGAGCGCCCGCTGCGGCGTGATTCGGCGCCCACCGTACGCCTGCGCGGCGATGTGAGAGCGCGCCGTCACCGGCGGCCCGTTCCCCTCGATGTGAGAATGATTCTCATGTGAGGGAGTATACCCGGCGGACCCCGCCCGTTGAGCGGCGTGGAAGAGATAACGGCACATTATTGACGGTGCGACCGGGATAAATGGGGACTATGATGTCGGACACATCATCTTCCAAGGAGGCCCCGTGAACGTCGCGCAACTCAGGACCTTTGTGACCGTCGTCGAGAGCGGGTCGTTCTCTGAGGCCGCGCGTGCGATGGGTATCTCGCAGCCGGCGGTCACGATGCAGATCCAGTCGCTTGAGGCGGCAGTCGGCGCCACGCTGCTCGATCGGCGCTATCGGCGCGTCGACCTGACCGAGGCCGGTCGCGTGCTGCTGCCGCACGCACGTCAGATCCTCGAGCAGCTCGAGAGCGCCAAAGACGAGATCGCCTCGTTGTCCGGCACGGTGACCGGCCGGATCACCATTGCCGCGAGCACCACCCCCGGCGTCTACGTCATACCGCGCCTCCTCGGGCGCTTCATCGCCGACAACCCCGAGGTGAACGTGACGCTGAGCGTGCACGACACCGCCGAGGTCGTCGCCGCCGTCGAAAGCGGGGCGGCGCAAGTCGGGGTGACGGGCGCCGAGGTCCGCGGTGCCAAGGCCCTGTTCGAGCAGCTCGGTCAAGACGAGCTGATCCTCATCGCGCCCACGGACAGCCCGCTGGCGTCGCGCCGCGGCGTGAAGCTCGCCGATCTCGCGGACGAGCGCTGGGTCATGCGCGAGGCGGGTTCCGGGACGCGCCAGGTCGCGGAGCGCGTGCTGGCCGAACAGGGGCTGGACCCCGCGGAGGTGCGGGTCGTGGTCGAGCTCGGCACCGGCGAGGCGGTCGTGAGCGCGGTGGAGGGCGGCCTGGGCATCTCGGTGGTCAGCAGGCTGGTGGCGGCCAAGGCGCTCGAGCTCGGCACCGTCGCGCTCGTCGACGCCGAAGGCATGCCTGCCCGGCGCCCGTTCTTCGCGGTGCTGCCCAAGGGCACGCCCACGCGTGCCGCGCTCGCGTTCCTCGAGCACCTGCGTGCCGCGCTCGTCTGAGCCGGCGGTTCGCGGGAGTGCAACCGATGCGCTACGCTGTCGACAGGAGCCGGGTAGTGGTCACCCGGCATCAGTCTCCGAGTCCGGCCCGCCTAACGGCACGATGCCCATGGCGACCGGACCGATAGGGCGGGGTTTGGAAACGCCCCCGCCTCCCGTGGTTGGAAAGGGGATCGACATGCACCACCTGAGGTTCGCGCCGCACTTGCGGCGCGCGGCAGCGTTCGCGCTCGCCGCAGTCCTGTCGCTCGTGCTCGTGGGCTGCTCGCAGCCGGCACAGCAGGCGACGACCGAGAAGCCGGCACCCGCAGCGACGGAGTTCGTGCTGGCATCCACCACGTCGACACAGGATTCCGGGCTGTTCGACGTGCTCATCCCGGCGTTTGAGAAGGCCAACCCCGACTACAAGGTCAAAGTCGTCGCGGTCGGGACCGGCGAGGCGCTCAAGCTCGGCGAGAGCAAGGACGCCGACGTGCTTCTCGTGCACGCCAAGGCCGACGAGGAGAAGTTCGTCGCCAACGGGTTCGGCGTCAAGCGGGACGGCGTGATGTACAACGACTTCCTGATCGTGGGTCCGGCGAGCGACCCGGCCGGGGTCAAGGCGTCGGCTGACACGACCGCGGCCATGAAGGCGATCGCCACCAACGGCGCGTACGGCAAGGCGGCGTTCGTCTCTCGCGCCGACGACTCCGGGACCAACAAGAAGGAGCTCAAGCTCTGGGCCGGCTCAGGTATCGCCACTCCCACGCCGGATCTGAACGCGTGGTACCTCGCCACCGGCCAGGGCATGGGCGAGACGCTCAAGATCGCGAGCGAGAAGCAGGCATACACGCTCACCGACCGCGCCACGTACCTGACGATGAAAGACGCGCTCGATCTCGAGATCTTGATGGGCGCGCCGTCCGTGGCCGAGAACACCCAGAAGGCTCTGATCAACCAGTACGGCGTCATCGTGGTGAACGGTGCCAAGAACCAGGCGGCAGGCCAGGCCTTCGCCGATTGGATCGTCTCGCCCGAGGGCCAGAAGGTCATCGGGGAGTTCGGTGTCGAGAAGTACGGCCAGCAGCTCTTCGTCCCCAACGCCGGCCAGTAGGCGGCACGAGCATCCATGAGCATCTACGTCGACGCATGGCGTGAGGGCTGGTTGTTCCTCACGTCCGGTGCGCTCGACATCTGGGCGATCGTCGTCACCTCCCTGCAGGTCTCGGGGACGGCGACGGCGATCGCCCTGCTCGTGGGGTTGCCGCTCGGGCTGATCGTCGGCACCAAGCGGTTCGTCGGGCGGCGTGTGGCGCTCGTCATCTTCAACACCGGTATGGGCCTGCCGCCCGTGTTCGTGGGGCTGATCGTGGCGATGACGCTGTCGCGCCGCGGCCCGTTGGGCGACCTGTCGCTGCTCTACACGCGCACGGCGATGGTGATCGCCCAGGTCATCATCGCGGCGCCGGTCGTCATGGCGGTCAGCGCCGCCGCCGTCTCGGCGGTGCCGCGCGACCTGCGCCTCCAGGCGCGCTCGCTCGGCGCGAACTCCTGGCGGGTGTCGCTGCTGACGCTCTCGGAGGCGCGGATGGGCCTGATCGCCGCCGTCGCAGCCGGGTTCGGCGCGGTCATCTCCGAGGTCGGCGCCGTGCAGATGGTGGGCGGCAACCTTGCCGGTGACACCCGGGTGATGACGACCGCGATCGTCGAGTTCACGCGCAAAGGCCGCTACGGCGAGGCGCTCGCCCTGGCACTCGTCCTGATATCGATCGTGATCCTCGTCAACGTCGTCTTGACGGGCCTGCAGACCTCGGCGCAGCGCTGGGAGCGTGATGCGCGATGACGCGCGCGCTGTCACTGGCGGCCGAGGGCGTCGCACACGCCTTCCCCAAGAGCGGCTTCTCGCTGGAGGTGGAGCGCGTGGAGGTGCCCGCCGGTGAGGTGCTCGCGCTGCTCGGCCCCAGCGGCTCCGGTAAGTCGACCCTGCTCGAGGTGCTCGGGCTGCTGACCAAGCCGGACCGGGGAACCGTGCTGCTCGACGGCGCGGCGGTCGGCGTCGGCGACCGGGCGGCGCGCCTGAAGATGGCGGCCGTGTTCCAGCGGCCGTGGCTGTTCAAGGGCTCGGTCGGCGAGAACGTCGGCTACGGCCTGTCCGCGCGCGGTATCGGGCGCACCCAGCGTGCCCCGCTCGTCGCCGCCTCACTCGAGCGCGTCGGCCTCGCAGGCTACGAGAAGCGCAGCGCGCTCGCGCTGTCCGGAGGCGAGGCCCAGCGCGTGTCGCTCGCTCGCGCGCTCGTGGTCGAGCCGCGCGTGCTGTTGCTTGACGAGCCGCTCGCGTCGCTCGACCCACTGCTCAAGCGGCACCTGACGCGCGACTTCGCCTCGATCCTGCGTGACGCGGGCGTCACCGTCGTCTACGTGACCCACGACCAGGACGAGGCCCTCGTGGTCGCCGACCGCATCGCGGTCATGAACCGCGGGCGCATCGTGGCGTGCGGTGCGGCCGAGGAGGTCACCGGTCTTCCGGCCGACGGGTGGACGGCGGCGTTCCTCGGCGTTCAGGAGCCCACGGCCGGCACGGTGGTGCGGTCCGCCTCTGGCCTCGTGACCATCGAGGCCGCCGGGGCCCTCATCGACGCGTCCGGCTCCGCGAGCGTCGGCGATGCCGTGCTGTTCGCGGTGCGGCCCGAAGACGTGCTGATCTTCTCGGACGCCGCCGAGCTTCCGATCACGAGCGCGCGCAACCGGATGCGCGCCATGGTGGCGTCCATCGAGCCGCGCGGCGCGACCCTGCACGTGGCGCTGGAGGCGGGCGGCGTGAGACTTGCTTCGTCGGTGTCGCGCGCGGCGTGCGCCGAGCTCGGGCTCGCCGCCGGCACAGAGGTGCTCGCGGTCTTCAAGGCGAGCGCCGTCAGATGGCGTCTTCAGGAAGAACCCGCCTCATGAGAGGCGTAGACTGCACAAAGCGCTGCCCGTCGGCCGGCAAACCCGGCGTGGTGCGTTCGTCGCTCGGGGTAAGGGACCACTCGTGACCACTGGCACTGACACGCGACTACCGCTGACCGCCGCCGTCCTGGCGGGCGGCCGCAGCGTGCGCATGGGCGTGGACAAGACGCTGCTCGCCGTCGACGGCCGCACCCTCGTGGCGCGCGCCTGCGATGCGGTGGGCGAGGTGGCCGCGTCCACCATCGTCGTGACGAACCGTCCCGACGCGCTTGCCGACGCGGGCCTGGGCGACGAGGTCCGGGTCGTCACCGACGAGGTTGCCTACCAGGGCCCCCTCGGCGGTCTGGCGACCGCGCTGGACACTGCGCAGTCCGAGTGGGTGCTTGTGGTCGCGGCCGACATGCCGCACCTCGAGCCCGCCATCGTTCGCGCGCTCTGGGACCTGCGCGACGGCGCCGACGTCGTGGTGCCCATGACCGACAAGGGCCCCGAGCCGCTTCTCGCGCTGTACCGCCGCGAGCCGTGCCGTCTTGCCGCGCGCGAGGTCCTCGCGACCGGCCGGCGCCGGCTCGTCGCGCTGTTCCCGCTCGTCACGGTCGCCGAGGTGCCGGTCGAGGCGCTGCGCGCGGCCGACCCCGAGCTGCGCTCGCTCGTCAACGTGAACACGCCCGCCGATCTCGCCGATGCACGCGACGACTCGGGCCGCGGGCGCCGTGAGCGCCGGCTCGAGGTCGTCGAGGTCGCGACCGGGCTCGAGCGGCGCATGCCGAGCGAGCGCCCCATCACCCTGCTGCTCAACGGCGCCGAGGTCGCCACGGTCCAGGCGACCCCGCGCGACCTCGACGAGCTCGCCGCCGGGTTCCTCGTCTCCGAGGGCCTGTTGACCGATCGCGCCGCGCTCGAGTCCGTCGAGTCCGACCCCAAGCGCGGCATGGTCTGGGTGACCACCCGCGAGGAGGTCCCGGCCGATCTGTCCGAGCGCGCCCGCTACCTCACCTCCGGCTGCGGCAAGGGGGTCACCTTCGCCAGCGTGGGCCATGCCCGCGGGCTCGCCCCGCTGCACGACGACGCCACGGTCACGGCCGAGGAGGTCTACGGCCTGGTGCGCCAGCTGGCCGACGCCGCGACGATGTATCGCGACTCGGGCGGCATGCACGCGGCCGGTCTCGGTGTGGGCGGCTCGCTCGCGATCGCGCGCGAGGACGTAGGGCGCCACAACGCGATCGACAAGGTCCTCGGCCGCGCATGGCTCGACGGGATCGACGCCGCGGGCGGCACGCTCGTGGCCACCGGGCGCATCAGTTACGAGATGGCGGTCAAGGCCGCCAAGGCACGCGTCCCGGTCGTGGCTTCGCGCAGCGCGGTCACGGATCTGGCGGCCGAGCTGGGTGACTCGCTCGGCATCGCGATGGTCGGCTACGCGCGCGGCGGCAAACTGACGGTCTACACGCACCCCGAGCGGGTGCTGTCGGAAACCTACGGAGGCGAGAATGCCTGAGGTCATGTCGGTCGAGGAGGCCCGCGCACTGTTCTTGGCGCGCTTCGAGCCGCTCGAGCCCGAGCCGGTCGCGCTGCTCGACGCGCTCGGCCGCGTTCTGGCCGTCGACGCCACGAGCGACATCGACGTGGCGCCGTTCGACAACTCGGCGATGGACGGTTTCGCGTTGCGCGCTGCCGACCTCGCCGGGGCGAGCCCCGAGACGCCGGTCGCACTCGACGTGATCGCCCACGTCGCCGCCGGCGACGACGTGGCCGGCATCGAGGTCGGTCCCGGAACCGCCGCGCGCATCATGACCGGCGCGCCGGTGCCCGCCGGCGCCGACAGCGTCGTGATGGTCGAGCGCACGCGACCCGTGACCGGCGACGGCGGGATCGGCTCGCGGGTCGCCTTCGAGCTCGAGCCGAGCCGCGGCGAGCACATCCGCCTGCGCGGCGAGGAGGTGCGCGCCGGTGACGTCGTGATCGCAGCCGGCGACACGCTCGGACCCGCCGCCATCGGCCTGCTCGCCTCGACCGGACATGCGCGCGTTTCGGTCTTCCGCCGGCCGCGTGTCGCGATCCTGTCCACCGGCTCCGAGCTCGTCGAGGTCGACGAGACGCCCGGCCCCGGCAAGATCCGCAACTCCAACAGCTACTCGATCGCCGCGCAGGTCGTGGCCGCCGGTGGCGAGCCGCTGCGCTACCCGATCGTGCCCGACGACATGGCGGCGACCCGCGAGGCGTTCTCCCGCGCTGCCGCCGAGGCCGACCTCATACTCACGAGCGGCGGCGTCTCGGTGGGCGACTTCGACTTCGTCAAGCCGGTGCTCGAGGAGCTCGGTGAGCTCTCGTTCTGCAAGGTCAAGATGCGGCCCGGCAACCCCCAGACGATGGGGTCGATCGCCGGCGTGCCGTTCTTCGGCCTGCCGGGCAACCCGACGAGCACGTACGTCGGCTTCGAGATCTTCGTGCGACCGGCGATCCGGCGGATGCTCGGCATGAGCGCGCTTGACCGTCCCGTCACCCGCGCGGTGCTCGGTCACGACATCAAGAAGAAGCAGGACCGCCGCTACTACCTGCGCGGGATCGTCGAGCGGGGCGCGGACGGCGGGTACGTCGCTTCGACCCCGTTCAGCCAGTCCTCAGCGCTGCTCACCGCCGCGCATCGCGGCAACTGCTTCGTCGTGTTGCCGGAAGCCGAAGGATTCTTCGCCGCCGGGACGCAGGTCGACTGCGTCCGGCTCGATCAGGAGGAGGGAACCCCGTGAGCGACAAGGGACCCAAGGAGCTCGACCCCCGCTGGACCGCCCAGGTGACCGACCAGATGAAGGCCGACGTCGCCGCCAAAGCGGTCGACGGCAAGATCACCTGCCCGGTCCTGCGCAAGTACGCAGAGGACACCGGCGTGCCGTACAAGGTGGCCGGCGCTGCCGCCGACATGCAGGGCATCAAGGTGCACAACTG
>CAZCRB010000002.1:0-64246 GCA_964500985.1 uncultured Eubacteriales bacterium | reverse complement strand
ACAAGGTGGCCGGCGCTGCCGCCGACATGCAGGGCATCAAGGTGCACAACTGCGACCTCGGCTGCTTCTAGCTCAGACGCGACTCAGACGTAAGGGTGACTCGCATGCAACAAGCTCCGGCCACGGTGCCGGTGGTCTCGGTAGTGGGGAAGGGCGACTCCGGCAAGACGACCTTCCTCGAGAAGCTCATCCGCGAGCTCTCGTCGCGCGGATGGCGCGTCGCCACCGTCAAGCACCACGTCCACGACTACGACATCGACACGCCCGGCAAGGACTCGTGGCGCCACGCCCGCGCGGGCGCGGTCACCACGATGGTCTCGAGCCCGGACAAGTTCGCGCTGATCAGCCAGGTCGCCTCCGAGATGACGCTGCCGATGCTCGCGCGCGTCGCGGCGGACTCCGGGTGCGACATCCTGCTCACCGAGGGGTTCAAGCGCGAGGGCGTCAACCGCATCGAGGTCTCGCGCCTCGCCCGCTCCGACGAGATCGTCTGCGATCCGTCCGAGATGTTGGCGCTCGTGACGGACAACAGCGCCGTCGCGTGCGACGGCGTGCCACGTTTCGCGCTCGATGATGCCGCCGGAGTGGCGGACCTCATCGTCGACAAGTTCCTGGCGGGTGCTGCAGATGGCGACTGACGCGCACGGCCGCCGCATCGACTACCTGCGGATCAGCATCACCGACCGCTGCAACCTGCGCTGCCGCTACTGCATGCCTGCCGACGGTGTCGCCTTCAAGCCCCACGAGGAGATCCTGACCTTCGAGGAGATCGTCAGGCTCGCGCGCATCGCGGCCGAGGAGGGCATCAGCAAGGTGCGCCTGACCGGCGGAGAGCCGCTCGTGCGCCGCGGTGTCCCGGACCTGGTGCGCGAGCTCCTCGCGCTGCCCGGGCTCGACTCGGTCGCGCTGACCACCAACGCCACGCTGCTGCCGCGCTACGCCGCCGAGTTGCGCGAGGCCGGCCTGTCGCGGGTCAACGTGTCGCTCGACTCGCTCGACCCGGCGGTCTACGAGCAGATCACGCGCGGCGGCTCGCTTGCCGGCGCGCTGGCCGGGCTCGACGCCGCGTTCGATGCCGGTTTCGACCCGGTCAAGCTCAACGTCGTCGTCGTCCGTTCGCTGCACCAGGACCTGCTCGGATTCGCACGCCTGACGCTCGAGCGGCCGCTGCACGTCCGCTTCATCGAGTACATGCCGCTCGGCGATGCCGAGGAGGGGACCGGCTGTCACACCGATGGCACCTCCGATGAGGCCGGCTGGACCCGCGAGGACTCCGTGCCCAGTGACGAGGTGCTCGAGCGTATCGCCTCCGAAGCTGCCGCTGCAGGGCTCGGCGAGCTTCTGCCGGTCGCGCGCGAGGCGGCCCCCGGCGGCTGGGGCCCCGCCCGCTACTACCGCTTCGAGGGCGCGCGCGGCACGGTGGGAGTCATCTCGCCGCTGTCCCACCACTTCTGTGCAGAGTGCAACCGCCTGCGGCTGACCGCCGACGGCCGGCTGCGCCCGTGCCTGTTCTCCGACCACGAGCTCGACGTTCGCACGGTCTTGCGCACGGGCACCGACGAGGACGTCCGCGCCGCAGTGAAGCGCGCCTTGAACGACAAGCCCGAGAGCCACAACATGCGCGTCGGTACCGAGCGGCGCATGAGCCAGATAGGAGGGTGAGCATGGCCGACGAAGCCCGACTCACGCATCTCGACGCGAGCGGCAACGCCCACATGGTCGACGTCGCCGACAAGGCGGTCACGCACCGCCGCGCGGTGGCCGAGGCGTTCATCGCCATGGAGCACGCCACGCTCAACATGATCGTCGAGGGCCGCGCACCCAAAGGCGACGTGCTCGCGACCGCACGCATAGCCGGCATCATGGCTGCGAAGCGCACGAGCGAGCTGATACCGTTGTGCCACCCGCTGTCGCTGACGCGAGTCAGCGTCGAGCTCGAGCCCGAGCACCAGTCCCGGCACGGCGTCCACGTCACCGCGACCGCCGAGACCGACGGCAAGACCGGCGTCGAGATGGAGGCGCTCACG
Organism: uncultured Eubacteriales bacterium; assembly: GCA_964500985.1. Taxonomy (GTDB): domain Bacteria; phylum Actinomycetota; class Coriobacteriia; order Anaerosomatales; family PHET01; genus CAZCRB01. The sequence continues at coordinate 62,219 of CAZCRB010000002.1, read as the reverse complement.
GCGGCCGCTGTCGCCGCGCTCACGCTCTACGACATGTGCAAGGCCGTCGACCGCGGCATGGAGATCGGCGAGGTGCGACTCGTGCTCAAAGAGGGCGGCAAGTCCGGCACCTGGACCCGCAAGGAGGAGTCGCGATGAGTGAAACCACGCTCGGGCGCACCGGACGCGTCGTCTCGGTGAACCTGTCGGAGAAAAAGACCGTCCGCAAGCAGCGGTTCGAGCGCGGCACGCTCGTGCTCGACCGCGGCTTCGAGGGTGACGCGCACGCCGGCGACTGGCATCGCCAGGTCTCGCTGCTGGCCGGCGAGTCCATCGACTCGATGCGGGCCAAGGGGCTCGACGTCGGCCCCGGCGACTTCGCCGAGAACATCACCACGCAGGGCGTGGATCTGATGACGCTGCCTGTGGGCACCATCATCCGCGTCGGCGAGACCGCCGTGCTCGAGCTCTCGCAGGTCGGGAAGGTCTGCCACACCAAGTGCGCGATCTACTACCAGGCCGGCGACTGCGTCATGCCGCGCGAGGGCATCTTCGCGGTCGTTCGGGTGCCCGGTGACGTCGTCGTTGGCGACGTGGTCGAGGTCACCGAGATCGGTGACGGGACGTGCGATCGCTCGCCGGAAGACTCGCTCGCGGCATCCGCAGAGGTGCGCGCGGCCAACGAATGTCGCAAGATAGCATCTGAGTAGACACGCGCCGGCGGCCGATGCCGCCGGTCCGGCCAGGGGAGAGCGGCGTGGCTGAACTGAGAATCGGCGTGCTGACATGCTCGGACACCCGCTCGCGCGGCGAGGCCGACGACACCGCCGGCCGTGCCCTGATCGAGTTGGCCGAGGAGCGCGGGTGGCTCGTGGTCGCCTACCACGTCTGCCCGGACGACCGCGAATGCATCACCGCGTCGCTGATGGACATGGCCGACGTGGAGGAGGCCGACGTCGTCTTCACGTGCGGGGGCACCGGCCTCGGTCCCCGCGACAACACGCCCGAGGCGACCGCGGACGTCGCGGAACGCATGGTTCCCGGGATCGCGGACTACCTGCGCCAGCGTTCGCTCGAGATCACCGGCCGCGCGATGCTCTCGCGCGCCGTGTCCGCCCTGCGCGGGCGCACCCTCATCATCAACTTCCCCGGTTCCGAGAAGGCCGCGCGCGAGTCGTTCGCCTTCGTCGCCGATCAGCTTGAGCACGCCGTCGAGATGATGGCGGGCGGCGGGCACGCCTAGATGTCGTCGGACGCCGCCGGCCCGGACACGCGCGAGGTCATCTACCTCGATCACGGCGCCACCTCGTGGCCCAAGCCGCCGGGCGTCGCAGAGGCGCTCGCCGGCTCCGTGGTGACCTACGGCGGCAACCCCGGGCGCGGTGCCTACCGCCTCGCGCTGCAGACGACGCGCGCCATCCATGCGGCCCGCCGCGACATCGCCGCCTTCCTCGGGGTGCCCGATACCCACGACCTGCTGTTCCAGCCCGGCTGCACCTACGCCACCAACCTCGCGATCCTCGGGCTGGTCCGACCCGGTGACCGCGTGGTGACGACGTCGGTCGAGCACAACGCCGTCGCACGCCCGCTCAACACGCTGGTCGCGCGCGGTGTCGAGGTCGTCGTCGTCCAGACCGATGAGGCCGGCGTCGTCGATGCCGACGAGCTCGAGTCCGCGGTCCGCGCCGCCCCCACCCGCGCCGTCATCGCCCAGCACGCCGGCAACGTGACCGGGGCGATCCAGCCCATCGCTGATCTCGCCGACGTCGCGCACGCGCACGATGCGCTGCTCGTGGTCGACGGCGCCCAGGCCGGCGGGCACCTGCCGGTCGACCTGGCCGCCCTGGGTGTCGATGCCTGGGCCTGCTCGGGCCACAAGGGCCTGCTCGGTCCGCAGGGCATCGGCGTGCTCTACCTCGCGGGTCACGTCGACGCCGACCCGCTCGTCACCGGCGGCACCGGTTCCGGCGGAAGCGAGGAGCCGCTCCAGCCCACGGCGCGTCCCGACCGCTACGAGGCGGGAACGCCCAACACCCCCGGCATCCTCGGTCTCGGCGCGTCCGTGCGCTGGCTGGCCGAGCACGCCGCCGAACAGCGCACGGCCGAGGCCCGCCTCACACAGGACCTGCTCGTCGGGCTGCTCGAGCTGGGGTTCCGCGTTCTCGGTCCCGAGCCTGGCGAGCCCCGTGTGCCGGTCGTCTCGGCCGTCCACCCCGCGATCGATGCCGACCGTCTCGCCTTCGCGCTCGACCGCCGGTTCGGCATCGCGGTGCGCGCCGGACTGCACTGTGCTCCCTGGGCGCACGAGACGCTCGGCACGCTCGGTGGCGGGGCCCTGCGGTTCGGGCTGGGTTACGGCAACACGCGCTACGACGTCGCTGCGGCACTGTCCGCGTTGCGCGAGCTGGTCGGTGAGCTCTCGTGAGCGCCGCCGGCGAGCGGCCCTTCATCGTCTACGGCTTCGCGTCCACCCATGACGCGCTCGATGCCGAGGCGCTTCTCGACGACATGGGAATCGACGTCGTGCCCATCCCCGCCCCGGCCTCGGTCTCTGCCACCTGCGGTATCGCGTTGCGCGTCGAGGTAGCGGACGCCGAGAGGGCCGAGCGCTACCTTTCCAACGCCCAGATCGCGGTGGCCGTGCGTGCCGAGATCACCGATCGGTGAGTGTCCGAGAGGCGCTCGCTTCGTTGACACTCGCGCTCGCCGTGCCTATTCTGCTCGTAACTGCTGTTACAAGCTTTCCAGATCGTGCCGCACGCGTCCGGACAACGCGGGCCGGTGGCCCTCTCGGGCAGCGGACTGGGAAGTGGACCGCCCGGCGTCCGGGTGACTCATAGGGAGTAGGGGGTGTCAGTTCGTGGGACTGACGCAACTGAATGTCTGGCTCGACGTCGTGTTCACATCGCTGTACACGGTGGTGCTGCTCGGCCTATCCGCGCACTTCGTCGGTAACATCCTGACGGGTCGCGCCAAGCGCAGGTTCGGCAAGGAGTGGGCATGGCCGCACCATGACAGCCATCCGCCCGCGCTGCCCAAGGTCCTGCACTTCCAGCACGTGGCGGCGATGATCGCTCTGGCGATCTCCGGCATGTACATCCGCTTCCCGTTCTTCAACTACGGGCGGACCGGGATGCGCTGGGTGCACTACATCGCGATGATCATCGTCATCATCAACCTCGTCGTGCGCCTCTGGTACGCCTTCGCGTCGCGCCAGCGTGACTACAAGGAGTTCGCGGTCACCAAGCGTGACATCACGACCGCGCCCAAGGTCATCCTCTACTACATCTTCGTGAAGCCTTCCAAGCCGCACCTCGGCAAGTACAACGTGATGCAGAAGGGCACCTACATCCTGTTCGTGCCGCTGCTGATCCTGCAGGCCATCACCGGCCTGATGCTGTGGCGCTTCCAGTTCCCGCTGATCGACATGAGCTTCCAGCAGCTGGTCGCCACGCTCATCGGCGCGACCAACGTGTGGTGGGTGCGTACCGCCCACTATGTGATCAACTGGCTGTTCATCATCCTGACCACCATCCACGTGTACCTGTCGGTCACCGAGGACTTCCCGGCCTTCCTCGACTTCTTCGGCCTGGGTGCCCTCGACCGCAATGCGGGCCACGAGGACGACGGCCACGGCGATCATGACGGCCACGGCGAGGACGACGTTCACGCACCCGAGACGGTCCCGGCCTACGCCACGGCCGAGCACGTCTAGCACACCCGGCATCGGAGACCCGCACGTGCGCTTTCGGACCCTCATAGCAGTCGCGGCCCTCGCGGTCCTGCTTGCGGTTCCCGCTGTCGCGGGGGCGGCGGCCAAGCCGGCCGTACCCGCGACCCAGACCTACAACCTCGACTTCACGCTCCCCACGGAGGGCAAGTCGGGCTGCACGGTCTGCCACTCCGATCCCAACCTCGTGAAGACGACCGTTGACTCGACCACGTCGATCTATGTGAACACCGAGATCCTCAACGAGTCGGCTCACAAAGACGTCGCGTGCACCGGTTGCCACATCGACTTCGCCTACAAGACGCCGCACGACAACGTCGTCAACGGCGAGGACTGGCGTGCGGTCGCCAAACTGGCGTGCAAGAACTGCCACGCCGAAGCCTTCTCGGCCTACGCCTCGAGTGCCCACTCGCCGGCCGGTAAGCCGGGCGAGGACGCCAGTGCCACGGCCGCGGCGCGCGTCGCGGCCGGCAAGCCCGCCCGCGTGCCGCTGTGCGGCGACTGCCACGGCGGCCACGGGATCCCGAGCAAAGAGGATACGGCGGCCCAGGCCGTCTATCACTCCTCGGCGCTCGACGTCTGCGGGCAGTGCCACGAGGAGTTCGCGACCACCTACATGGACTACTACCACGGCGCCGCCTACCAGCGCGGCGCCTACGATTCGCCGGCATGCTGGGACTGCCACGGCACCCACGAAATCCTGCCGGCCAAGAACCGCAACTCGATGGTCAACCCCGTGAGGCTGCCCGAGACGTGCAGCATGGAGGACAAGTGCCACATCAACACCGATGAGGCGTTTGTCGAGTACGGCCAGCTTGTTCACAGCAAAGAGGACGTCTACGCATCGATTCCGTTCTGGTCGGCCATCGATGCCGCCAGAAACGCCATCGGCGGAGCGGTCCAGCAGATCGGCTCGTGGATCACCGGACAGGGGTAAGGATGGGTCCGCGCTTCGCGGGGACCCCAACGCGAAAGGTAAGGGACAACATGGCGCTTCGGTTCCGAGCACGCCCCGGCAGGCTGCTCGCCCTCGCGCTCGCCGCATCGGCGTTCTTCGCCGTTCTGGGGGCGGGTGCCGCGTTCGCGGCTGACGTATCGACGCCGCTCGACAGTGGGAACAGCGTGGTCATCGACCTCGGTGCCCCGGTCGTCGAGCAGACGTGTCGCGCGTGCCACGGCAACATCGCCAAGACCAAGAACTACTCGTCCGAGGTGATCTTCAGCCACGGTAACCACATCGTGCTGCAGTGCTCCTCGTGCCACTCGCGTTTCCCGCACCGTCCCGAGGGTACCGAGCGCCCCACGATGAAGGGCTGCTTCGACTGCCACGGGCTGCGGCACGGCTCCATGGGCATCCTCGCCACGGGCAAGTGCGAGGACTGCCACGTCACCCCGCGCGAGCGCCTGCGCCCCGCGTTCCACACGTTCGGGTGGAAGGGCGAGCCGCACGTGAAGCCCGCCGAGGAGGCGTTCAACACCCGGTGCGCGATGTGCCACACCCCTGAGACCTGCACCGACTGCCACGATCGCGAGCTCGTGGAGTGGGCGCCCAAGAGCTGGGACTACGACGCGGGCGACGGCTGCATGAGCTGCCACGAGCAGTCGCAGCTCCTCAAGCAGTCCATGAGCGGCAGCAAGTCGTTCCAGGTCTCGGGTCTCGAGCTCTCGGCGCACCGCGACCTGAGCTGCCAGCAGTGCCACGTGGACTACCGCTATGACGACAAGCCCTCGCGCACCCCGCTGTGGAACGTCAACGCCGGCTACGCCTGCGCTGACTGCCACCGCGCGTCCGAGGAGACCTCGCTGTCTGCCCCGGTGCCCGAGTGGGAGAAGTCGATCCACGGCAAGCAGGTCAACGAGGGCAACTTCGATGCCGCGACCTGTGCCTCGTGCCACGGTGGCCACTTCATCAACAAGTCGAACACCGAGGCCGCCAAGGCCCGGATGCACTCGGCCGCCTATCGCACCTGCGCACGCTGCAAGCAGCACGGTGATGACTACGACACCTACGACGACTACTATCACGGCAAGGCCTACAAGGCCGGCGCGCCGGATGCTCCTGCCTGCTGGCAGTGCCACGAGGCCCACGAGGTCCTGCCCTCGGCCGACCCCGAGTCCTCGGTCAACGCGAAGAACGTCGGAACCACCTGTGGTCAGGAAGGTTGCCACAGCGGTTCGGACGAGCAGTTCGGTGCGGACGCGGCCGCTCTGATCCACCAGAAGCAGTCGGCCGCCGAGGAGAATCCGCTGATGCAGGTGATCAACCGCATACGCGGTCAGTGACGACAAAGGAGCTGCGGCAGACTTCGTGATTCGCCGCCACGACATACGGATAGTGCTCTGGGGGGTGGCCGCGATAGTGCTCGCGGCCGCCTTCCTGCTTGCGCCCGCGGCTTTCACCGATGCGGCCACGACCGATCAGCCCATCGACACCGGCGCGCCCATCTCGCCTTCGCAGTGTGCGCCGTGCCATCTCGATCTGGGCGACGTCAACGTCCCCGGGCTGACGTTCAGCCACGGTAACCACCTGCTCATCAGTTGCGACGGCTGCCATTCGCGCATGCCCCACCGCGACGGGGTGACCGAGCGCGTTCCCATGGACGTGTGCTTCGCCTGCCACGGCGTCCAGCACGGTCCCCAGGGGGAGCTCGCGACCGGCAAGTGCGAAGACTGCCACACGCCGTCGTTCGAGCTGCGTCCGACCACCCACTCGAAGGACTGGGCCAAGGTCCCGCACGCGGATGCCGCCAAGCGCGGTGGCGTGAACCGCTGCATGATGTGTCACGACGCGCCCAAGGACTGCAACGAGTGCCACGCCAAGTCGGTGCCGCCGGTCCCGGCGATCCCCAACATCTATCATCCCACCGTGGGCGAGCGCCCCAAGGGCCCGTCGATCCTGATCTATCCTGACGGCCCGGTCACGATGTCACAGTGCGTCTACTGCCACCCGGACCTCGACGCGATCACGCCCGGCCGCCTGATCTTCGCGCACGCGACGCACCTGCAGCGCAACTACTCGTGCGAGGCGTGCCACCCGACCTTCGCGCACAAAGAGGAGCGGGTCGTCGTTCCCGACATGCAGTCGTGCTACCGCTGTCACGGCCTGCAGCACAACGGCCAGGGCCAGGTGGCCACCGAGAAGTGCGAAGCGTGTCACCCCAAGGAGTTCGACCTGACGCCCGCGAACCACACCAAGCGGTTCATCAAGGGCACGCACAAGGTCATCGCAAACCAGGACCCCGCCTACTGCGCCATGTGTCACCCTTCGGCCTTCTGTGTCGGCTGCCATACCGGCAAGAAGACGAGCCCCAATGCGCCGGGCGTCGCGGTCATCCCCACCGACCACAAGCGCGCTGACTGGCGCGCCAAGCACGGGGGCAAGTTCCTCGACGGCAAGGGCGCCTGCGGTTCGTGCCACACGGACAAGTCGTGCAAGCGCTGCCACAAGACGGTCATGCCGCACCCGGTCGGCTGGATCGAGAACCACAAACCCGCGCCGGGCGTTCCCAACGAGGACTGCAATGTGTGCCACACGAATCGCGATTCGTGTCAGAAGTGCCACCACGCGTCGGTGTCGCGAGCCGAGCTCGTCAAGGAGAACTGCACGCCGTGCCATCCGCAGATGAAGACCAATCAGCCCACCAAGCTCAAGAACAAGGGCTTCGCCGAGCACGCGGTGCATTTCAATGTCGCGAAGAAGAAGGGCAAGCCCTACACCTGCGACGACTGCCACATCGGGTTCACCACGTCAGGGGCGTCCAAGCAGCATGAAGGTCAGACCAGTACCGGTGGGCTTCCCGACGCGGGGCACGATGTTCGCTTGTGCTACGGCTGCCACGGAGCGGTCGACTACCAGAACCAGGTGATCGCCCCGTATCCGGGAGCCGAGCTGTGCATCCAGTGCCACTCGGATCTGAACATCTGATCCGGCACTGATCTCGGTTCGGCAAGCGCGGGGTCGCGGTGCGACTTCGTAACAATTGACACAATGTTGGCGCGTCGCTAGATTCGATCTCGAAACGATGCGCGCCGCACGGGCCCCGGCAGGCCCGGCGCTCACAGGGTAAGGAGTGCTTCGCGTGCCCGACCTGAAGTCGGTACGTCCTCTCGATGCCGCCATCGCGGTCGTCGCCGTCCTCGTTCTGGGGCTCGGCGTCTTTCTCGGCTACTCGGTATGGCAGAGCAATCGCACGGTGGAGGCTTCCACGCCGGCGGCTCGAGCCATCGGCGGGCTCATCGCGCAGGTACGCGCCAATCCCAACGATATCGACACGCGTATGCGCCTCGCCCAGACCTACTCGGTCGCCGGGCGCGACCGCGAGGCCGCCACGCAGTACGAGCAGATCCTCAAGGTGCGCAAGGACTACGCGCCGGCGCTGTCCGGTCTCGGGTTCATCGCGCTGAAGCAGAAGCAGTACAAGGTCGGTGAGAACTACTTCCAGAAGGTCGTCGACCTGCTCCAGGGCACGGACATGACCCGGCAGAACGCCGAGCTGGAGACCGCGTACTTCTATCTGGGCACCGCGTTGATGGAGCAGAAGGAGTACGAGGAGGCCGCGCGCAACTTCAAGGAGGCCATCCGCATCCGCCGTGACGCGTCCGACTCCCACTACGCGCTCGCCGTCTGCTTCCGCGAGCTCGGCAGCGAAGACGAGTACCGCGAGGAGCTCGAGGCGACGCTGCTGTTCGACCCCAAGATGCCCGAGGCCAACTACGACTACGGCAACGTGCTTCTCGCCGACGGTGACGTCGCGGGCGCAGCCGAGCACTTCCGCACCTCCGCGGACTCGGCGCCCAAGGCCGAGAAGCCGGCTGAGGCGCTCGCGAAGCTGGGAACCGTCAGCGCGCGTCTGGCCAAGGCGCAGAGCCTCAAAGCGAGTGACCCCAAGGCCGCGCTGGTAGAGGCTCGCGTCGCCGCAGCGCTCGATCCGGCGTCGGCGCCTGCGCTGCTCGCGGTGGGCCAGCTCTACGAACAGAGCAAGAACCTGAACGCGGCAGCGCTCGCGTACCGTCGCGCGTTGGCGGCGGACCCGGGCAACAAGGACGCAGAAGCGGGACTGAAACGGGTGACCGATGGCTCCTGACGAGATGTCCGCCACGAACGCACCACAGGTTCCGCCGCAGCCGGAGGCTCCCCGCACACAGGGGAGGCCGAAGTTGACCAAGCGTGAGGTGCGCAAGCGCATCCTGCTGCTGTCGCTGCTCGTCGTGCTCCTGGCGTTGCTCGCGTACTCCACCTACTACTTCATCCAGAACCGCAGACTGCCCAGCGTCGACATAGCCGCACCTGAGGCGATGATCGACCCGCCGCAGTACCTCTTCTCGATCACCGGGCAGGGAGCAAGCGCGCTCGATCGCCCGATCGGGGTGGGCGTGTCCACCGACGGGCAGACCGTGTTCGTCGCGGACTTCGGCCACAACCGCATCAGCGCGTTCACCCGTAACGGCCGCTACGTGCGCTCGTTCGCCAAGACGGCCGACGGCAACCTGCAGAGCCCCGTGCATCTCGCCGTCAAGGGCGACGAGGTGTGGGTCACCGACCGCAGACTTCGCAACATCGTCATCTTCAGCACGCAGGGCGCGTTCAAGAAGATGTTCGAGCCCAAGAACGAGACGCTCGACTGGACGCCGCTCGCACTCACGTTCGACAGCGCCGGCGCGCTGCGCGTCACCGACGTGGACAACACCAGCAAGCACCAGCTGATGATCTTCAGTGAAGACGGCAGCCGCACGGCGACCGTCGGCAAGACCGTACAGGTCAAGTCTGCCGAGGAGTCTCCCGGCGGCTTCTACTTCCCCAACGGCCTGGCCGTCTCGCGACGCGGGGAGATCTTCGTCTCCGACGGTGACAACCGCCGGGTCCAGGTGTTCGACGAGAAGGGCGAGTTCAAGCGCTTCGTCGACACCTCGGGCATACCGCGCGGTATCGCCATCGATGCCAAGCAGCGTCTCTACGCGGTCGATGCCGTCGCGCACACCGTCGACGTCTACGACCTCGACGGCAAGCGGCTCACGCAGTTCGGCAGCCAGGGCTTCGGCCCCGGGCAGTTCAACTATCCCAACGACGTCGCCGTGAGCGGGGCGCGCATCTACGTGACCGACCGCGACAACAACCAGGTCCAGGTCTGGGGCTGGCCGGTCGCGCAGCCGCCTGCGGTCGCCGCCCCCACCACGCCGCTCGGCTGGCTGCTGTGCCTGTCGCCGTTGCTCCTCCTCCCGCTGCTGCTCCTGCGCCGCCGTGTCCGCATCGTCGTGACGCCCGACTTCGTCGACTCACTCGCCGCAGCCGGCGAGATCCGCGCGGTCGCTGATCGCCGCAGACTGCGCCTGGTGGCACCGGAAGAGGACCTCGCGGCCTACGAGGGCAAGGTGGTCGACGGTGTCACGCTGACCGAGCTCATAGAGTTCGAGCAGTACTCCGAGTCCGACGCCCGTGCGCTCGTCGATCGTCTCGATGTGGCCCAGCGTGAGGCTATCGTGGTCTCCATGGCCCAGCGCGCACGCGCACTCGGCACCGAGGACCGCGACCTGCGCAGGATCGGCGTGCTCGCCGACGTGCGCGTGGTCGACGTCGAGGAGTTCAAGTCGATGTACCTCGGCAGCGGTAAAGGGGCCAAGCCGTCCCCCTCGTAATGTGGAGAAATCGTGAGTGTTCTCCCATTGACGCGGGGTTGCGCCCGAGAGTAAGGTGAACGTGCGGTACTTGTAACTCGTGTTACAAGGCACAGAAGTCTCTTCGACGAGCAGTGCGACCGCTTGATACAACAGGATATGGACGATTCTCGAGCCCCCGCGACCTACCGCGTCTTGCCACGGTACTCGGGCCGATAGGGTGTCACTGGAAACGGTGGCGCCTCCCGCCTTGGAAAGAGAATCGGCGCGACGGGCTTCTCGCCGGCAAACGGGGAGTCCTGAGTGGAAGCCACCGGCAATGGCCCGCTCGTTGTCGCGCTACGACCCAGGGTAAGGGAGGCTCGTCCGCATATGTGTTCTTCGACCGGAGCATGGGTACGGCCTACGGCTGTCTCGGATGCCGGTCTTTTTGTTGTCCGCTCCCGCAGGCACGGCACCACACTGCACGGAAAGGAGGGCTGGCTCAGGCCGGCGCCGAGCAACGCCCCGGTGAGGGGTGGGAGCTCAGTTTTCTCGCAAGCCATACATGCCATGTCCATGACTCGGAAGGGAACGAGGTATGGCAACTAGGGACACCGGGCAGCCGGTTGGTGGGGTCACCAGGCGTGACTTCATCAAAACCGCCGCAGCTGCCACCGCGGTGGTCGGTTGCGGCCTCGAGTTCGCGTACGATCCTGAAAAGGCGTCCGCGTACGAGAACTCAGCTGACTACCAGATCACCACGACGACGTGCCCGTACTGCTCCGCAAGCTGCGGGCAGCGCGTCGTCGTCAAGAAATCCGACCCGACGGTCGTTGTAGACGTCTACGGTGACTTCGAGTCGCCCATGAACTCGGGCGGCCTGTGTGCCAAGGGCGCAGGGGCGCTCCAGCTCGTGAACAACCCGCGCCGTATCGGCGCGTTCACGGGCACGCACCCGGTCGACAACGTGTTCGCGGCCGACGGCACCAGCAACCCGATCGCGTACAAGCGCACCGGCGATGGCCCTTGGTCCGCCGTGCCGATCGACACCGCGCTGGCCGATATCGCCACTCGCCTCAAGACGGCGCGTGACGCCGACGCCACCAACTGGGTGCCGGGCTCGATGAAGTACAACAGCAAGACCGTTGCGTTCCTCGGTAGTTCGCACATGAACAACGAGTCGAACTACCTGTACCGCAAGATCATCGCGAACTTCGGTACCAGCAACGTCGAGCATCAGGCCCGTATATGACACTCGTCCACGGTGGCCGGTCTGGCCGCCGCATTCGGACGAGGCGCGATGACGAACCATTGGGCGGACATCGCCAATGCTTCGCTCGTTATCGCGTGGGGTGCCAACCCCACTGAGAACCACCCGGCGTGCATGGCGCACGTCAACCGCGCACGCTTCCCCAAGCAGTACTTCTCGGGTGACCGTGCCAACAAGAAGCCTGCGCGCTTCATCGTCATCGACCCCCGCAAGACGCGCACCGCGCTGCAGGCCGATGACTACGTCCGCATCCGTCCCGGAACCGACATCGCGTTGGCCAACGGCGTGATGGCCTACATCATCGAGAAGATGCGGACCGACCAGACGACGTACTTCGCTGACGGCACCGAGATCCCCGCCGCCACGAAGACCGAGTACTGGGCGTACCTGAACCAGAGCGGCAACGGCACGTTCTTCACGGACGGCGACGCAACGCACGCGAGCACGCAGGTCGCCACCGTGGCGGGCAGCTCCAAGTACACCGACGCGCGGTTCATGCTCAACGGCACGGACTACGATCGCGGTACCGTCACCACCACCGGCGGAACCCCCTTGGGCACCGAGACCAACAACCTGCTGATCTCGAACTTCCCCAAGAAGGCCGCCGCGTGTGACGCCGCCGGCACGGTGTTCTCGCGCATGAAGCAGCACCTTGCCGCCTACAGTGACACCGTCGTTGCCGACATCTGCGGCTGCACGGTCGCCGACATCGCGCTCGTCGGTGACGCGATCATCCAGAACAGCCGCTGCTCCTCCGTGTCGTCGAACGTCACGTTCACCGACCGCGTGGTGCGCCTGACCGACACCGCCGGCGTTCCTGACGCGGTGCCGATGTGGGGCTGGAACCTGTCCGTTGCCTCGGTCAAGAGCCTTGATGGTCTGACCACCTACACGGCCGGTACGCATTACACCGTGGTCGCCGGTACCAACTCGCGTTCGCTCGGCACGCTCAAGCGCGTCGCCGTCGCGGGCGGCATCAACGCAGGCGACAAGGTTCTCGTCACCTACACGGTCGATACCGACCAGGCACCGCAGGCCGGCTACCGCGCCACGACGATCCTGTACGCCATGGGTCTGACGCAGCACACCTACGGTGCGCAGAACGTCAAGGCAATGGCCAACCTGCAGTCGATGATGGGCAACACGGGACGCGCCGGCGGCGGCATCAACGCGCTGCGCGGCATCCACAATGTCCAGGGTTCGACGGACATGGGCCTGCTCTACGGCAACATCCCCGGCTACTCGGGCAACCCGGGCACCCAGGTCACGGCCGTGGACGGTACGGACACCAACAAGGCGTTCGGCAAGTACATGGACGGGCTGTGGGGCCTGCCTCTGTCCGGAACCACCGGGACCACTGACTTCAGCGGCACCGTGCGTTCCAAGATGGACAACAGCTACGACGACGCCTACAACACGGGCGCCATGCAGCTGCAACAGCGCGGGTTCTACAACATGACGCTCAAGTGGTTCGGCGGATACTCCGCTGCGACCAGCGCCACCACGCTCGCCGCACGGCGCGCCATCGTGGACAAGGCGTACTCGTTGTGGCCCAAGGGCAACGGCTTCAACCACATCAAGATGTTCAGGTACATGACGCACACCGACGCGACCCGCATCCAGTCGCTCGTCGTGTGGGGACAGAACCCCGCCGTCACCGAGCCGAACCAGGCGAAGGTCCGCGAGGGGCTCTACAACCTCGACACGCTCGTCTGCGTCGACATGTTCATGAACGAGACCGCTGCGGTGTCCCGCAAGTGCACGGGTGTCACGTACCTGATCCCGTCGGCGGCCCACGTCGAGAAGGCGGGCGCGGCCACGAACTCCGGTCGTACCCTGCAGTGGCGCTACAAGGCCGTTGACCCCAAGGGCAACAGCAAGGACGACAACGAGCTCTTGCTCCGGTTCGCCAAGGCGCTCAACGACGCTGACTGCTTCGCTCACATCGAGTCCGTCCAGGGCTGGGCTTCCAAGGCCGCCTACGCCAACCTCTACGGCACGCCGTACGGTTGGACTCCCGGTGGCGCGGTTGCGTTCACCGCGGCAGGCAGCGACACGACCGGCCTGACGATCGACTACGCCACGCCTGGTGCGTGGACCGGCGCCGGCACCACCTACGCCGCGCTCAACCCCGCGACCTCAACCAAGGTCCAGGGCTCCGAGTTCGTCGCTGAGATGGTGTTCCGCGAGTACACGAGCAGCGTCTCTGCCGGCGGTACGATCTGGATCTACACGGAGGGCTACGACACCGCCAAGGGCATGGGTCGCCTCTACGGCGCCTACAGCACCTGGGAAGTCTCGAACCGCTCCAAGAGCCGTGACCGCCAGGATCCGTACGGCACCCTCGCTTCCCACAAGTGGGGCTACTCGTGGCTCGTCAACCGCCGCGTGCTGTACAACAACGCCGAAGTCGTCGGTGACCAGTCGGACTTCTTCATGGGTCCGGACTCGTGCGTGCGCCTCTTCTCCCCGAAGGGCCAGAGCGCGTGGGCTCCCACCGGCACGACGATCTACAACTACTCGCGTTGGTACCGCACGATCCTTGCGCCGACTTCGCACGTGCTCGCCGACAAGCCGTATCTCGCAAACGGGACCGCTCCGGCGATCCACGTCGAGCCCGGTCGCTTCCCGGCGCACACCGAGCCGTACGAGACTCCGCGCGCCGATGACCTCGGCGATCTGGTCTGGGGCTACAACAGCGCCGATAGCACCGCTATCCAGGCTGCCGGTCCTCTGAACCTGATCTACGACGGCACGACCATCGGTAAGCCGAGCAAGTACCCGCTGGTGCTGACCACCATCCGGTGCGTCGAGCACTTCCAGGGCGGCCCCATCACCCGTAACAACTGGTGGAACGTCGAGGCCGAGCCGGAGCCGTGGATCGAGCTCAACAACGTCGACGCACGCCTGCTCGGCATCGCGGATGGCGACTACGTCAAGGTCGTCACCGCCCGCACCGACGGCAACACCAACGCCCAGGGCGTCGTCAACGCGCTCGACAACTACGGCAAGGGCTTCGTCGCCCGTGTCGGCGTGGGAATCCAGTCCAACCAGCGTGTGGCCCAGGGTGTCGTGGCAATTCCGTGGCACTGGGGCGAGCAGGGTCTGTCGACCGGTTCGCGGGCGAACGACCTGACCATCGACGCGATGGACGCGAACACGACGATCCCTGAGTTCAAGGCCTGTCTCTGCCGACTCGAGAAGATGTAGGGAGGTGTGACCGATGACTGTGATGGCAGTATTCCAGGATGTCGATAAGTGCATGCGCTGCAACGGCTGTGTCATCGCCTGTAAGCGCGAGTGGGGTCTCAAGAACCCCGACAACATCGCCCAGGTGATCCCGCAGCGCTCCGTCGTCAACCCGCGTCAGCGGCTGGCGATCAAGAGCCTCAAGCGTTCGGATATGGGCGCGTTCATGCGCTACACCTGCTGGCACTGTTACGACCCGCCCTGCGTCAAGGCCTGCCCGCTCGGTGCCATGAAGAAAGAGGCAACCGGTGCGGTCAGCGTCGACAAGGCGCTGTGCAAGCCCAACGTCTGCAAAGTGGGCCCGGGTCCCAAGCCGTGTGAGTTCGGCTGTCAGCGCGGCGGCTATCCCAAGGTCGGCGTCGCTTACGAGGACACCACCGACGTCAAGATGAACAAGTGCACCCTGTGCAACGGTCGCGCCGGCGCCGATGGCGTGGTCGATCCCGCGACCGCCCTGCCCACGCGTGCCGTGAAGGACGCCTCGGGCAACTGGGTCAGCAGCATCACTCTGAGCACCGGCGCGCTGCCGGTGCCGATCGTGCCCGAGCTCGCTCATGAGCCGGCGTGCGTGTCGAGCTGCCCGGCCAAGGCGATGAAGTGGGACGCCCGCGACAACATCATCAAGTACCTCGAGGATCCGGCCAACGGCTACACCCTCACCTCGGGTCCCGCCGCCGGCACCAAGAACTGGATCGGTAGCGGTTCGATGTTCTGGGCGAGCAAGAACTTCCTGCTCGCGCCGCCCAAGGCTGATCCGTTCATCGAGGATCACGTCGCTCCGATGGCGTCGAGCATGCTGTCGGGCACTGGTGCTAAGCTTCTCCTGCCGACGCTCGTCGTCGGCGGTCTTGCGGCGCTTTCCGCCCGCCGGACCAAGAACGAGTCCGAAGCGCTGACCGGTGGGGAGGTGTAGGGCATGACTACCAAGAGATTCGCACTCGCATTCGCCCTGGCCGCCCTCGTGGCGCTCATGGTCCCTGTCGCCGCGAACGCCAACTTCGCGATCCACGGCAACTACGTGGCCGATACCGACGCATGTGCCGGTTGTCACCGGGCGCACACCTCCGTCAGCTCGATCACGTGGCAGGACGCTGGCGCGAACGACCACAGCGCACTGCTCGTGAGCACCGCGACCGAGATGTACCAGTTCTGCTACGCCTGCCACGACGGCAGCGCGCAGGGCGCCGACACCAACGTCGAGAACGGCATCTACGAGGGCACGCTCTACGGTGTCCAGAACGGTGTCCTCAACGGCGGCGGTTTCAGCACCATGCAGAAGTACGACACCTCGCTCGGGGCCACGGTCACCGTGCCGGTCTCCTCGGTGCACATGTACCAGGGTGCGTCGTGGGGTGCGTACGGCGGTGGCTACTACGGCAAGTCGGCCACCGACGCGACCACTGATGGTTCGCCTGGTACCGATCCGACCAACGGCAAGCCGCGCGACAAGGGTGAGTCGACCGCAGTCAAGATGGACTGTGCGACCTGCCACGACCCGCACGGCAGCGCCAACTACCGCATCCTGAAGTCGATGGTCAACGGCAACCGCGTGGGTGGTTACGACAACACCAACAGCTCGGTGAACCCGGATCCCGACGGCTTCGTCTCGTCGACTGAGCGCGGCTGGCCCGCCGGCGGCTTCCGCCTGCACACGGCCTACCCGAGCTACCAGCCTGACTACACCACGCCGCGCTACGCCAAGGGCTACGACATGAAGCAGGCTGCCGCAGGCAACCTCGTCGAGGACCCGACCAAGGGCATGAGCGGTTGGTGCACCGGGTGCCACAGCACGTACCTGCAGCCGGTTCGCGTGATCACGCGCTCCGATGGCACTACGTACGCGGCCTCCGCGACCATGTACGACGCTGGCGACGGCGGCAACTACCGTCTGCGCCACCGCCACCCCATGAACGTCGAGCTCAGCACCTACAACGGTCCTGACAAGTCGTCCATGGTGATCGGTGCGCTGCCGATCCCGCTTGCCAACTCGCTCAACGAGTCCTCGACCGTCGGCGCACCCGCCAAGACGGACAGTGACTGGATCGAGTGCCTGACCTGCCACCGTGCCCACGGTACTGCGGCAGCGATGACGGGCTACGCGGCCACGGGCACCCTCGTCGTCGACACTGACGGCGTCGCCCGCAACCAGTTCCCGGCCAGCCCCAGCGCGCTGTTGCGCCTGGACAACCGGGGCGTGTGCGAGTCCTGCCACAACAAGTAGCCGGTTCTCGCATCACAATCTGATACCGTCGGAAGGGCCGGGGGGCACGCGACCCCGGCCCTTTCCGTCGGATGAGAACGGCATGCAAGGAGGACCGTGGCCCGATTCGCCCCCAAACACCTTCTGGCAATCGCTTCGTCCCTCGTCGGGGCGGCGGCGACATTCGTCATCACGACGGTCCTCATGGAAGGTCTTCCGGACGCCCTGATACTGGGGGCGTCTCTGGGAGTGGCTCTGGTCGTGGTCCTGATCGCTGAGGGCCTCGTGCCGATGCGGTCGCTCTGGGCGCAAAGCCGTTCCGAGCTCGTCCTCGCCGTAGTGGCGGGCGCCACCGCGTTCTGGGCCGCCCCCCTCATCGCCCTTGCCCAGCGGTCCAGCGATGCGCCGTCCGGCTCCGAGGTCCTGTTCTTCACCACGGTGGCGTGGGGCGCTCTGTGCGTGGCGCTGGCGTTCTTCGCCCACAAGCCTCGCACGGCACTCTCGGGGATTGCGGGTGCCGTCGGCGCACTGGCGGGCTCAGCGGCGCTGCTCGCCAATTGGGAGCGCCCGAGTTCGTTCTCGCCCTTCATCAAGTTCCCAGTGCCCGAGCTGGTCATGCTCGCCGCGGGTGCGGCGTTTGCGGTCGCGTCGATCTCTCTGCGGGTGGTGGCGCTCAGAATCGGCGCACGTCGCACCGTCGCTCTGGCGGTCATCGGCGCGGCGGTTCCGGCACTGCTCTGGGCGCTCCCTGCGGTCGCAGGGCAGTCCACGTCCCTTGAGCGCGCCTGGCCAGGACTCATCGCGCTGGGGTTGGCGGTCGCGGTGTTCGCCATGGGGTGGGTCCGGTCCGTCGGCGCGCAGGGTGTAGCGCGCGCCTCAACGGCCCTGCTCGTCGCTCCGGTCGCGGTCAGCGCGCTGACCCTGCTGGAGAAGGCGACGGCGTCTTTCGGTCCCGATCCCGTTTCGTGGGCCGGCGCGTTGTCCGGAGCTGCGGCGGTGCTCGCCTCCGCGGCGGCGGTCTGGTTCGCGCAGGCGCCATCCCGGTCAGTCGACAAGATCGGCCGTGGCCGACGCAACCTTGCAGCCATCGCCATCGCCATCGCGTCCGTGGCCTTCGTCGGCTCGTCTGTGGCCCTGTTCCTGCCGGCGATCCGCGCCACAGCCGAGGGGCGGGGGACCGGCGAGGCGTTCTTCAGCGGAACGTGGCTGCAGCCGGGGTACGCGTCGGCGGGCGGATGGCTGGTCTTCGCAGCGTGCGCGCTTGCGCTGACCGCTGCCCTCGCGCTGCCTGAGCGCTCGACCGGCGCGGTCGTCTCGGCGGGAATCGCGTCGTTGGCGTGCGCTGCCGCGTACCCGATGCTCACTGCCGTCACGCTTCAGACGTGGAGTTCGTTTGTGCCGGCCGAGGTTCAGCAGGCTTACGGCACGGAGTATGCTGCTCTTGTTCTCGAACCCGTGGCCGCGCCCGTCGCACTCGTGTCGTGCGTGGTCGGTGCGGCCGCCGCGGTGTTCTCGATTGCGCTCGCGCTGCTCGCGCGCGGGCCGCGGAAGGACCAGGGATGAGAAGACCACTGCTCGCGGTGCTCGCACTCGTTCTCGCGCTGAGCGCGGGTTCGCTCGCCGGGTGTCAGCGCAAAGTCGAGGTTCAGACCGGCGAGCGCGTCATGTGCACCTACGGGCACGAGGTCTCCGACAGCGTGCGCACCATCGAGGTACCTTCGAAGGACGCGGCCAAGTACCGCGTCAAGGAGAAGACGATCGTGTGCGACAAGCATCGCAAGCTCGAGGCCCTCTATGCACAGGCACAGAGCGCGCTCGCGGCGGGCGATCTGACCACCGCCAAAGAGAAGCTCGCCGCGGTTGTCGCCGGGGACGCCGGCTTCAAGAGCGCCGCATCCCAGCTCGACGCGATCAACGCCGGCAAGTCGCCGACATCCGACAAGGGGTCGTCGGGCTCGGGTGGGACCAAGAATCCCACGTCCACGCCGGATCCGGGGGTCACGCCCAATGGTGCGTTGGCGGCGTGGGTTCCCGATGCGATCACGGGCTACACCGCGCGAAAGGCAGCCAACGATGCCTTGTCCGTCACGCGTCAGTACCTGCCGGCCGGCAACGCCGATGTCGTCCAGCTCGTGATCTCGGCGGAGCAGTTCCGGACCGGCGCGGATGCGCAGAAGGCGCTGACCAGTCAGGTCAAGCAGCGCTATCCCAAGGACGCCGCGACCTTCAAGGTCAACGGGCACGACGTGTACTTCGGTACCGATGGCCGTCGTTTCGCGGTCGTAGGCTTCACGGACGCCTCGGTGATGGTGGCCGTGGAGATGGCGGCGGTCAAGAGCGGTTCGCCGGACTCGCTCAAGAGCGCGATCACCGAGGTGGTCAAGCAGCTTCCCTAGCATGCGGCGCCACGTGGGGGCGCGGTTGACGCTCCTGTGGGCGCCGAGTATCGTTCGTAACAACAGTTACAAGCTGGATTCAGGCCCCGGCAGGCCTCCGGCACGCGATCAGACAAGGTAAGGGACTCGCATGACAGAACACGCATCGGGCGCCACGCCCGACGTCCGTTCCGACCGGACCGATTCGCTTCTTCGCTACGTCATCATCGCGCTCGTCGCCGGAGTCCTCGGCCTTGCCGCGCTGTTCGGCTACACCATCTGGCAGAGCACTCGCGTCGAGGCGACGGCCACCCCGGCCCAGCGCGCGCTGGTCGAGCTCCGCAACTTCGTCAAGAAGAACCCCAACAGCGCGGCGGCCCGCGTTCGCTACGGTGAGGCGCTCGCTTCGGCCGGCGTCTACCGTGATGCCACCGAGCAGTTCAAGGCCGCCATCAAGCTAGACAACAAGCACACGGGCGCGTACCTCGACCTCGGCCTCGTCGCCATGGAGACCAAGGACACCGCCAACGCAGAGCGCTACTTCACCAAGGTCGTCGAGCTGACCGAGGGCCAGACGATGGAGAACATCAACCAGCGCCGCGAGACCGCGCTGTTCCATCTGGGCGAGATCGCCCTCGACGACAAGCGCTACGAGGATGCCGCCGGCTTCTTCAAGGCGTCGTTGCGCATCCGCAAGGACGCGTCCGACACCTACTACCTCCTCGCGCAGTCCCTCCACGGGCTCGAGGACGATGACGCCGCCCTCGAGCAGCTTGATGCCGCCCTCGCCTTCGATCCGAACTACGCTGAGGCCCACTACCTTTACGGGATCATCCTCCTGGCGCGCAACGACAAGATCAACTCGGCCGTGCACCTGCGCAAAGCCGCGGACCTCGCCCCCGAGGCCGACCTGCCGCGCAAGGCCCTCGAGAAGCTCGGTAGCGGCGAAGACGCGCTGAAGCAGGCCCAGGCCGCCTACGCCGACAAGCGCTTGGACGAGGCGGTCGAGGCGGTCCTGCTCGCACGCGCGCTCGAGCCGAGCGATGTCGATGCTGCGATACTTCACGCCAAGATCCTCATCGCCAAGGGCGACAAGAAGGGCGCGAAGCAGGTCCTCACCGAGGCCGCGAAGCTCGACACGAGCAACAAAGAGATCGCGCAGCTCCAGGCGTCACTCGGCAAGTAGAAGCGATCCCGAAGTTCCCTTCACGGAGAGGACAGCGCAAGCATGTCTCGCAGGCGAATCCGTCAGATCATCGCGATAGTCGCGCTCATCGTCTTGCTGGCGCTCATCGGCGCCGCGTACGTCAACTACCGCAACACGCGGACGATCGGTGTGCAGATCGACTTCAACCAAGCCGAGCTGCTGCCCGCCCCGCAGTACCTGTACTCCTTCTCGGGTGCCGGGCAGAGCCAGCTGGTCAGGCCGCTCGGGGTGCTCTCCGCCGACAACAAGGTCCTCGTGACCGATTCGCGCAAGGGCGCCATCGAGGTGTTCACGCCTCGCGGCACGCACATCGCGACTTGGGGCAAGGGCAATCTGCTCGTCCCGCTCTACGTCGCGCAGCACCCCAAGACGGGGGACTACTACGTGACGGACCGCCGCAAGAAGGGCGTGTTCATCTTCTCGAAGGACGGCAAGTTCAAGAAGCAGTTCGATCCCAAGCTGCCCGCCGACCAGCTTCCCAAGTTCGATACGCAGGGCTTCCAGTGGGCGCCCGTCGCCTTGGACTTTGCGCCCGACGGCACCCTCTACGTGACCGAGATACTCAACGGCCACCGCATGCTCATCTTCGCGCCCGACGGCACGTTCCGTCGTAGCGTGGGCACCGCCGGCCTCGTCAACGAGGCGTCGGAGGGCCCCGGGGTCTTCCAGTTCCCCAACTCGATCAAGGTCATCGGTAACGAGGTCTGGGTCGCCGATTCCAACAACCGCCGCATCCAGGTCTTCGACCGGGCGGGCGAGTACAAGCGGATGGTCATCACGCAGGGACTCCCGCGCGGGTTCGACTTCCTGCCCAAGCTCAAGAAGGAAGAGCCGCGCCGTCTGGTGGTCATCGACACGCTCGCCCACGACGGCACCATCTGGGACGCTCGCAAGGCCGAGAAGGTCGTCTCCTTCGGCGAGCATGGCGTGCTGGAGGGGCAGTTCAGCTACCCCAACGACACGTCGGTCGACGCCCGCCGCCGCATATTCATCGCCGACACCGCCAACGGGCGCATCCAGGTGTGGGGCTGGCCGGCGGCCGCCAACCCGATTCCGACGCCCACAACGCCGACCGGGTGGCTGCTGTGCCTCTCGCCGCTGCTGCTCCTGCCGCTGCTGCTGTTGCTGCGCCGCCGCCGCTACTTCGCCACGCCTGACTTCGTGTACGCGCTGTTCGCCGCAGGCGAGATCGCGCGCATGGACATCCGCCGCGTGCGCTGGGAGGTCATGACGGAGGACTACGAGGACCTCAAGGGCCTCGCCCAGGACGGCATCTCGCTCGCCGAACTGCTGAATCCCGTCGAGTTCTCCGAGTCGGATGCACGCGCACTGCAGGAGCGCTATGAGCTGAGTTGGCGAGACGCGGGCATCATGGCGGTCGCACAGCGCGCGAAGCTCTTCTGCACCGAGGACGCCGAGCTGCGTCGTATCGCACGTGTCCTTGAGGCACCCGTGGTCGACAGCGAGGAGTTCATCGCGCGGACACCGCTCTCCAAGAAGTACGCGGATCGCGCCGGTGACCAGCCGCCGACCAGCTGAGAACGTGAAGATTCTGTCGAGAATTAGCGAACTTATCGTTGACCGCCTCGGACGGGCGCGATAGGATTAGCCAGAGGTAATGTAACAACCGTTACAAACGGTGTTACGCCTTGAAAAACCGAATATCACGTACGACGGGTCGGAGCCGGCAATCGGGCCCTCGAACGAGACCAGGACACCATTCCCCACACGGGGCGCAGTGTCCCTCGTTCGGTGTCTTCGCTGTCCTGATGACAAGGCCGCCTCCGACCGAACCCGAGATGGGGCTCGCGTAAAGGAGGTGGCCTTTCTTCATCCGCTCCACTCGGCAACGGAAAACCAGCACTTCAGAGTGTGTGAAGGAGGTTAGGGACAGCATGGCGATAACCAGGCGACAGTTTGTCACCCGGTTGGGCACCCTGGCAGCGGCCATGGGCATGAGCCAAGTCGACCTCGCAAAGGTCGCCGAAGCATTTGCTCACGGCTCCGTATGGACGGGCGCATGGACCGACAAGCCCAAGGTGGTTTGGGTTCATGGCGCGGAGTGCACGGGCTGCTCGACCTCGCTTCTGGGTCTCTTCGAAGACGTCAGAGGCACCGCTATCGAGGGCACCAGCATCTCTACGCTGAAGGCTCTCGACTACGCCGTTGGTGGCAACGGCGACGGCGGGAACGTAGCCGGCTCGGCCACTGCGGCCGCTCTCGGCATCACCAAGGAGACCGGTGCGGATCACCCGTACGGTCACCGCACCATCTTCGAGTCCAGCGCCGCGAGTGCCCTTTCGGGTACCGGCGTGAACTTCGAGTCTGCCGGCACCAATGGCGGCAACAGCGCTTTCGTCGCGACGATCGCCGACGTGCTCATCGACTTCATCGACCTTCAGTATCATGAGACGGTCATGGGTATGGGCGGCGACCTCGCGTACCAGTGGCTCGACCAGCTCCGCAAGGACACGGCCGGCGCCTCCACCCCGTTCGTTCTCGTCGTCGAGGGCTCGATTCAGCCCAAGGACGAGGGCGGCTACTGGAACGCCGGCGACGGCGCGCTGCACGATGGCGCCGCGTGGTGTTCCATCGGCATGAACGAGGCCGGCACCGCCGAGCATTCGTTTGACGAGACCGTCAAGGATCTCGCCACCCACCCCAAGTGCGCCGCGATCATCCCGATCGGCCAGTGTGCGTGCTTCGGTGGATACCCGGCATGTGTCTCGCCGATCCTGGGCGAGGGCCAGACCGGTGCTCTTGGCACCGAGGAGTTCCTGCGGACCAAGTGCGGCGCGGCGGGTATCGCTGCCGCCGACAAGGTCGTCGCGGTCCCCGGTTGCCCGACCAACCCGTGGTGGTTCGTGCTGACAGTCGTTGCGTGGCTCGTGGACTTCACCCAGTCCGCAGTCGGCGCTGACGGCCCGCTCAAGATCCTGCACCGCAATGGCGCCGGACTGAACGTGTCGATCAACGCGAGCGCGGTCGACAAGCAGCGCCGCCTCAAGGCTGTCTACGGTGTGCCGCTGCACGGTCCGTACTGCAAGCGCTACCAGGACGCCCTCAACGGCGTGTTCGCGACCAAGCCGGGCGAGCCGGGCTGCCTGCAGCTCATCGGCTGCAAGGGCCCGCAGACCATGACTCTCTGTGGTCCTCACGGCTGGAACGGCCAGAACCCGCGCAACGACTCCACGCTCGACTACGGAGTCGGTGGAACCAACGGAAACAAGGGCGGCAACTGCGTCGCCGGTGGCCACCCGTGCATGGCTTGCACGGAAAAGGGCTATCCGGACGCCTTCCTGCCGTTCGTGATCCTCTAAGTGATGGAAGGAGGGAAACGTTAGATGGCAATCAAGGAAGTCGATCCTATTTCACGCATCGAGGGTCACCTCGGCGTGAAGCTCACCACCGCCCCGATCGCCGGTCGCACCGACGCCGAGAAAGTAACCGGCGCCGACGTCCACGGCAACCTGTGGCGTGGCTTTGAGAACTTCCTCATCGGCCGCGACATCAACGATGCGATCACGTTCACGCAGCGCATCTGCGGTGTGTGTCCGGTACCGCACGGCCAGGCCTCGACCTTCGCGGTCGATTCGGTCCTCGGCTACAACGACTGCTTCCAGACGTGGGTCAAGGGCGGCAACCAGCTCTCGAGCACCGACGGCAGCAGCACGGTACCCGTGCCGACCGGTCAGGGCATCCCGGAGAAGGCGGTTCACGTCCGCAACCTCGTGCTCTCGGCCGAGTTCCTCATGTCGAGCATCACGCACATGTATCACCTTGCCGCCCCGAGCTACGTTCAGGGCCCCAACGTCCCGCCGTGGACGCCGTACTTCGACGACAGCTTCTACCACCCGCTCCTGCTCTCGCAGGGCAACGGTGCGGCTGCCAATCCGGCTGACGCTGCCCATGGCACGCTGCCGGTCGATGTCGAGGGCTTCTCCAAGGAGCTGTGGTCGGCGGTCATCAAGCAGTACGTCAAGGCGCTGCGCATCCGTCGCCTCACCTTCGAGGCCGGCGCGATGTTCGCCGGACGTATGCCGATGACCTCGTGCTTCGTCGGCGGTGGCGTCACCACCAACAAGAACGAGGACCTGTCGACCAAGATCACCCGCTTCCGCTCGATGATGACGGAGATCGGTGACTTCATCGTTCGCGAGTACGTGCCGCTGTTCCTTGCGCTCGGCGCGCTGTACCCGAACTACGACAACCTCGACAACGCCACCCTGCTGAAGGGCGCGTACCCGACGCTGTGGGCGCTTGGCAACAAGAGCGCCGCTGGCGATCCGGACGCTACCAACACCGGCTGGGGCGGCGGCTGCGGCAACTTCCTCGCATGGGGTGCGTTCCCGCAGACCAACGGCACGCTGGGTATCGGCCGCGGCTTCATGCTCAAGGCCACCTACCTGGCTGGCGGCACCAAGTCGTTCATCTCGAAGACCGACGTGCACAACAACCTGCGTGAGCACATCACGTACTCGCGCTATCAGGGTTCGGTCACGGCCCTCAACGCCGACGGCACCGCCGTCATCGATGCGGCGACCGACATCACGAACCCCCGCACCGAGGTCCGCACCGCTCCGCTGCGCACCGATGACGCCAAGTACTCCTGGCTCAAGGCCCCGCGCTGGAACGGCAACCCGATGGAGGTCGGGCCGCTCGCGCGCCTGGCCGTCAACGGCATCTTCAAGGGCGGCCAGACCCTGGCCTCGACCGTCGCTGCGCCCGGGATCACCGGCTACGCCGCGTACAAGAAGGTCGACGGTGCGGTCACCGGCCTCGAGCCCAAGCTGATCCACCCCGACCTCGCGGTCGCGTGTGTCCGTTCCGGCGTGGCCACGCTGACGGTTGTCGGCGGCCTCGCGGGTGGCGGCCCCGACCTCGTGGTCGACGACACGGTCATCTCCGGTCTCGACAAGGCCACGATCGTCACGGCCTACCAGCACGCTCACGCGGTCATCACCGGCCCCGTGGCTGACTGGGTACTCGGTCTCAAGGCCGGGCTGTCCAACATGGACCGCCTGCGCGCCCGCGCGATCGAGTCGCTCGTGCTGATCCAGCAGATGATCGGCGCCGTCGCAGCTCCGGCAACCGCCGCGCTGCCCGTGACGTTCGCCGACGGGGGCTGGCTCAAGCAGCTCAGCATTCTGCCGGTGGGCGCCGACTCGTACTACCAGATGGCCCCGAACCCCGGTACGACCGAGGGCTTTGGTGCGACCGAGGCTCCGCGTGGTGCTCTCATGCACATGTGCACGATCACCGCGGGTAAGATCGATCGCTACCAGTGCATCGTGCCGACCACCTGGAACGCATCGCCCAAGGACCACAGCGGCGTCGAGGGCCCGATGGAGCAGTCGATGCTCAACGTCGAGTACTCTCTGACCAAGACTGCGGCCAAGGGTGGTGCTGGTGCCCCGATCGCCGGCGGTGCCGGTGGTGGCGTTGAGGCCCTGCGTGTTGCCCAGTCCTTCGATCCGTGCATCGCGTGCGCGGTCCACTAGAGAAGGGGGTGAACTGAGTGAAGAAACTAGCAATCATCCTCGCGATCAGCGTTGTAGCGCTCTTCGCGACCGCCGGTTCTGCGTTCGCCAACTTCGGACCGCACGGCGGCTATGCACTGGACACCGACGCGTGCGCCGGCTGTCACCGCGCTCACACCTCGTTCTCGAACCTGTCATGGGAAGACGTTGCGGGCAATGACCACAGCGCTCTGCTCGTGTCATCTGCGCAGACGATGGAGGAGTTCTGCTACGCCTGCCACGGCGACGGTGCTCCGGGCGCTTCGACCAACGTAGAGATGGGCCTCTTCGACTCCGGCCCTTCCGGGTCTGCGACTCAGACCGCGGGCGGCTCGATCATGTATGAGACCAACTCCGCGTTCCTCGGCGGCCTGAACGGTGGTGCGTTCAACACCGGCATCTCGACCTCCATGCACGACATGGACAAGGGTGCGGCCACCGATCCGATGTGGGGCTCGGGTTCCTCCGCTTCCGGCGGCACGAACCTCACCTGCACCGGTTGCCACGATCCGCACGGTTCGTCGAACTACCGCCTGCTGAAGGACACGGTCAACGGTGTCACCGTCGGTGGTTACAACGGCGACACCCCCCAGCCGTTCGTCTTCTCGGCTGAGCAGGGCTACCCCGTCAACTCGAACGCCTCGGCGATCAACGGCGGCTGGCTCAAGCACAACCCCGGCGCGACCCAGATGGCGTCGTATCGCCCGAACTACACGACCGCGGAGTACGCGTTCAAGTTCCCGGCTGGCTACTCGGGTACCGCCTATCGTTCGATGTCGACCTGGTGTGCGGCTTGCCACACCCAGTACGACGATCGCACCGGCACGCTGGACTACGGCCAGTTCGAGTCCAACGGCACGGTCGCTCGCGATGCCAACGGCACGCTCAGCGTGACCGGCGGGACCGCTTCGGTCGGCGCGCGTGCTCGCCACCGCCACCCTGTCAACGTGGCCCCGGTCACGGTGACCCAGCTCAACGGCTGGGGTAGCGACGCGGTCACCTCGAGCGTTCTGCCGCTCGAGCGCCGTCCCAACAGCACGGCCGCTCGCGGTGAGTACGAGCTTCAGGACAACCTCGGTTGCCTGACGTGCCACCGTGCGCACGGCACCGCTGCTCAGATGAGCGGTTGGGCCAATGCCCGCCTCGTGAATCACCCGACCGCAGTCGTTACGTGGACCGTCGAGCCCACCACCACGCTCGTTGGTGGCAAGGCCGGCGTCACCCCGAACGTGTCGAGCGCGCTTCTGCGCACCGACAACCGCGGCGTGTGCGAGCGCTGCCACAACAAGTAGCGCGCAACCAGGCACCCACGCCCAGGGGCGTGCAACGGAGGGCCCCGGACGACATTCGTCCGGGGCCCTCTCGCGGCTCTGCGGCGTGCTCATCACCTGCGCGTCTGGCTTGTAACAACGGTGCACAAACTTTGCTGAAAGCCTATAATCTAAGACACTACGGGGTAGCGCCCGACGGGCGCAGGAATCCGGCCGATTCGTCCCAGAGCCCCAGAGGTAAGGAAGTGCATACGCGTGCCTGAACTCGATGCCGCCACGGGCGGCCCTCGTTCGCTCGGACTCGTCGCGAATCCCTTCACGCCGACCGAGGCCGGCGAGTACGATCCCATGGGTAATCGGCTGAGCGTCCGCTCCGCCGCGCTCGGCGTTCTCGCGGCAATCGACCGCACCGCCGACGAGGCAGAGATGCGGCCGATCGCCGTTGCCAAGACCGACAAGGTGCCGCCGTTCTATCCGGTCGCCGCCCTTGCCCAGGTCATGAAGTCCCTCGCCGAGCAGGACCCGGTCGAGGGCGTTCTCGGAGTCTACGTGCCGCTGGACATGATGCGCGTGGGTCGCGTCCGTGCGGTGCTCTCCGCGGCTGCGGAGCGCGTCAGCGGCGGTGGGTGCGACCTGATGCTGGCCGCTTGGACTCGCAAGATGCTCGTGGAACCGGTCTCGTCGCTGGACCAGTGGTCGGCGCTTCTCGTGGACGCGGACGTCACTGCGCTGATCGCAGAGCTGGACGCCGATCCTGCCGCCTTCGTCGCACGCGTGTTCGGCGCGCCCGAGATGACCCGCGAGGGCGCGGAGGACACGGAAGTGCTCATGCGGGTGGCCACCGCCCGCCTCGACCGCCTCGACTCGGACCCCGGCGAGGACGGTGCCGTCCCCGATGACGAGGCCGCGCTCGACGACCCGATGGCCGATGCGTTCGTCACGCCCCTCGGTGAGGTGCGCGAGCGGGAGCTGCCGCCGGGCGAGACGGTCGACGTCGATGCGCTCGTGCGCGACTACGTCGTGGCTGCAACCGAGGAGTCGCTGTCGCCGGTCGTGGCCCGCGGTATCCGCGCTTACGTCGCCCAGGGCACCGGTTCGATGGCCGAGGAGCTCAAGATCTCCAAGGCCCCGACAAAGACCCTCGCCGCCATCCTCCGTTACGCGCAGGCCCGCTATCGTGCGACCGCGATCATCCTCGACCGGTTCGACATGTTCACCGGCGCCCCCGCCGACCTGCGTGCCAAGATCGCCAGCACGCTCATGGAGCTTCGCTGGGCCCTCAAGGGCGTCGCGATCCTCGTTCTGCTGATTCCGCCGGGGGTCGCTCCGGAGGTCGAAGAGGCGTTCGCGTCCGGCCTGAAGGTGTCGTGGGAGTTCACCGAACTCAACGACGTCGGCATGGCTGATTCGCCCTATAGCGCCGCTGCGGCGGTGGCCTGGCTCATGCGCGCATCGCTCGATGGCGCCGCGCCTTCGTGGGCCGACCGTATCGCGAGTGCGATTCCTGAGGACACTGAGCCGCAGTTGGCATATGCCGCGCTTATGAGAGCGGTGGATGTTGCCGCCGAGCAGGGACGAGTCCCTGACCCGACAGATGTCGAAACGGCGCTTGGCGCCGAGAAGGAGGGCGCTGGCGCGTGACGCCACGCACTCGGACATACGCTCTAGGCCGCGGGGGTTCAGCCCTCGCGGCCTTCGCCGTGTTTGCGGTCGCATGCGCGATCGCGTTCCCGAGTGCTGCGACCGCCGGCACCGTCGCCCCGCCACACGTGTCGACATCGGCCGACACCGACACCTGCGCCATGTGTCATCGGGGCCACACGTCGTTCAATGACGCCACCGCGTTCAAGCCCACTTCCGACTCCCCGTCGCGCAACGCGCTGCTCGTGGGTTCGGGGGGCCTTGGCGACACGGGGCTGTGCTTCTCGTGTCATGGGGTCGATGCTCTGGGCTCCGGTTCCGACGTCGAAAGCGCGTTCTCAACGGCGTCCGGTCACTCGCTTGAGCCGTCGGCCTCGGCCTTTGGGCCCTCCAAGCAGTGCAGCACGTGCCACGACACCCACGGCGCGGCACGAAACGCCAGTGGTACCCCGTATGCGGCACTGTTGCGGACGGCGACGGCGACCGGCACGCTGGTCTTCTCGGGTGATGCCGTCTGCGGTACCTGCCACGGCGTGCGCCCGGGCAGCGCGTTTCCCGGACTCGCCGTCTGGCAGCAGACCCCGCACTCGCGCATCCCGACGGCGGCCGGCGGCACGGCGATCGTCTGCTCGGCGTGTCACGACCCCCACGGATCGCCGGTGGCACCCTCGCTGAGGACGCGCCTGACGACCCCGTCGGCCTCGGTGCCGGCCACCGTGACCGCCAACGACCGCACCCAGTGCTTCGGCTGTCACGGAGCCTCGCTCGGGACTTGGTCCGGTGCGGCGACGTATCCGGGCTCGTCCCACGCCTCCTCGACGGCGACGGTGACCGTTGCGGGCGAGTGGGTGGACGCGCCAATGTCGCGCCGCGTCGGCGAATGCCAGGCCTGTCACGCGGTCATGGGTGCCACCGATGCGTCCGGTTCCGTGGTTCCCGACATGCTCCAGGCGCAGGGCCGTGCGTTGTGCGACTCCTGCCACGATTCGTCCGGTCCGGCATCCACGGACTTCGCGGCGCTGCGCTATGCGCCCACCACCCCGGGCCTCGAGGTGATCGGCGCCTGGGGCTCGGCTGCGAGCGCGCAGTACGGGCGCGTCCAGGTGTTCGCCCGCATCGCGACGGCGGCCGCAGAGCCGGTCGGACCGCGTGAGGTCGCGCCGGTCTCGG
This sequence comes from uncultured Eubacteriales bacterium, assembly GCA_964500985.1. Taxonomy (GTDB): domain Bacteria; phylum Actinomycetota; class Coriobacteriia; order Anaerosomatales; family PHET01; genus CAZCRB01. The sequence goes on along the minus strand of CAZCRB010000002.1, from coordinate 32,014 downwards.
CGGTCGGTGCCGCCGCAGCCGGCGACATCGATGGGGACGGCGTCAAGGAGCTGCTCGTCGCCGACGCCGCCGCAGCCCAGCTCGCGCTCGTTGAGCGGGACGCCGAGGCGGGCGGCATCGGTTCGCGGTTGCTCTCGGTGCCCGGCGGTTCCGTGGTCAGGCTGCTTGCCGTCGCCGACGTGGAAGCGGATCCGAGCGGCCTGCCCGAGGTCATCGTCGTGACCGCGGACGATGTCCTCAGGGTCTTGAGGCTCAGTGGCGGCTCACTCGACGCCGTCGGTTCGCTGCCGCTGTCCCGGGTGCCCTCCGCCATCGCGGCGGGCGACATCGCCGCCGGAGTGCAGTCCGAGCTGGTGCTCACCTTTGAGGCCACTGACGAGCTGAGCATCTACTCCGCCGTGACGGGTACGCCCGTCGAGAGCGGCACGTATCCGACCAACGACCAGCCGGTCGCCGTGGCGGTCGCGGACCTCGACGGCGATTCCGCGAAGCGCGAGATCGCGGTGGCCAGCGTGAGCTCGGCGGTTCCTTCCGAGACGGTCTCGTTCTTCGACGGCTCCGGCGCCCGTTATGCCGATGGCGGCGGACCGTTGCCGGCGGGCACCGTGCCGACCGCGATCCTTGCGGCCGACATACTCGATGGGGTGACGCCCGCGGGAACGTCCGGGGCCGAAGTGGCGCTCGCCTATGCCGATTCGAACGGCGCGAGCGGCGTGCGCGTCATCGAGCAGGCGGCCGGTGGCGGGTTCGGGTCGGCGGTCAACCACTCAACCGGGACGCGGACCAACGCCGCGTCATTGGCGTTTGGCGACGCTGACGGCGATGGCGACAAAGACCTGCTCGTTGCGCTCGCCGGCGCCTTCACTCGTACGTCCACCGCGGTCGAGCCGCGTATCGCTGTCTACACGCCCAACGGGTCCGGTACCGACGTCACCCCCGCCTTCGCGTTGACGGCCGGTGGCGCGGAGGTCGGCGGCACCGCGGCGACCGTGCTCGTGGCCGACCTCGGCGCTGTGGGGCCGTCGCGGCACCCGGTGGGTGCGGCGGTCGCATCGCACGTCTCGACCGAGTCGAGCCCTGCCTCGCGCCATGTCGAGTGCGCCGACTGCCATGACTCGCATCTGGCCAAGTCGGGCGCCGCCGACACGGCGGCCCTGCCCGGCGAGTTGATCGGTGCCCGTGGCGTCGCGGTCGAGAACTCGACGGCAACCACGCTGACCCTGACGGGTCCCGTCCGCGCAGCCGCGGAGTACGAGGCGTGCTTCTTCTGCCACTCGAAGTGGGATCCCGCGGCCCCCGCGCGTACCCGCATCGCTTCACAGGTCAACACGCTGGGCGCCTCGTACCATCCGATCGAGGGATCGCTGGACACGTCGACGAACGCCACCGGCTCGACCATGACGACCGCGGCGGCGGTCGGTGGCACGATCCGGTGCGGTTCGTGTCATGGGACCTCATCGGCTTCCGGCCCGAGCGGACCGCATCGCTCGCCGGACGCTCCGCTGCTGCAGCGCCCGTATCGTGGGGCGACCTCTGCCGACAGCGGCATGCTGTGCTACCGGTGCCACAAGGAATCGGTGTACGGCACCGGCGCCGATGACGGCGTGGCCGGCGACCGTAGCGGCTTCTATGCGTCGGGTTCGCCCGGCACCCCGCTGCACGCGCGGCACGCATCGTTCGGCGTCGCCTGCGAGGCGTGCCATGCGAGCCACGGCGTACCTCAGCAGGAACATCTGCTCCGATACTGGGCCGGCAGCGGCCCGTTCACCTGGACACCGAGCGGCACGGGCGGCTCGTGCACCGCGGACTGCCACACGCTACCGCTGGTGGCGAAATCGTATAGCCGATAGACGATGCGCGCGGGTGGCCGGAACACCACACGCGGGCATGGTATGGAGGTAGGACATGGGTAAGGGCACCGTTTTGACCCCGGGCGTGAAGCGGGTCCTGTGGCTCACCGCCGCGGTCGTCGCTCTCGCAGTGGTCATCTTCGTCGTGGCGGCCGTCTCGTCGCCAAAGTCGGCCGACGAGCCCGCTCAGAACACAGCGCAGTCGGCTGAGCTGCAGGCGCAGGGGCTGGCTGCCGACGCACAGGCGGCCGCCTCGCGTGAGGACACCGCCGCTGCCCGCCAGCTTGCCCAGCAGGCACTCAAGCTCGACGCGGCCAACGCTGCGGCGCGCACGGTGCTCGACCGGATCGACGAGGCCGAGAAGGCGAACGCCGACGCAGGCGCCAAGCCGCCGGCGAAGCCCAGTACGCAGCCTTCGCAGGATGCCTATCTCAAGGAGATCAAGCTCGCGGCTCTCCTGCCTGCCGCCATCACGGGCTGGTCGGCGGGTAGCGTGGTCGTCGAGGGTAAAGACGCGCTGGTGACCTTCGAGCCCGAGGCGCGGACGGCGCCTTCTCGGCAGGTCGTTCGCGTGATCGTGAACGCCCACGACCGGGGTTCTGCCGCCGCCGCCAAGGAGTTCGTGACCAAGGTGGACGGCGAGGCATACGCGCAAGACGGCGCGAAAGTCGCTGTGGGGGTCGTGCCGGACGCGTACTTCGGCACCGACGGTGTTCGCGTCGCCGTCGTGGCGTTCTCGCGCGGCCGGTATGCGTTCGAAGTGATTGCGACCGCTCAGCCGGGCGTCTCCGCGGCCGAACTGAAACAGCACGCCCTCGACGTGGCGGCCACCTTGCCAGCCGCGCGCTAGGGAGTTGAGCGAGATGCATCGGATCCTCAGGACCGCGGTCGCCACCGTACTCGTCGTCTCACTGGGCGTGACACCGGCTTTCGCGGCCGGCCCCACGACCTCCCCGGCCACCTTCATCAGTGAGGGCTTCGAGTCGGGCACGACACCCACGTACTTCACGTCACCCATCGGCGGCATCCCGGCGAGCACGGCGTGGTGGGCGCCTTCCGCCAAGCGCAAGCGCTCAGGGCTCAACGGCCTGTGGTGTTCGGGTACCAACGGCACCACTTGGCCCTACTACGCAGCCGACTCGAAGGGCTATGCGACGTTCGACCTGTCGCAGGCCGCCGACTACTACGAGTCCTCGCTGGTGTTCTACTACACGATGCCGAGCCTCGGCGTATCCGACGCGAACTCCTTTGGCGTCGAGTGGTCGGCCAAGAGCGTTCCGACGAGCTCCACGATCAGCGGGCTCCCGCTGACCACCCTCAACGGCTGGAGCCGGCTCGAGTACGACCTCACCGCAGACCCGCGCTTCTCGTCGCTGTCCCGGACCGCCGGTGACGTCGTGTTCAAGTGGTTCGACCAGTACGAGAACTTCGGCTCGCCGACGGAGGGCGAGGGGGTCACGCTCGACGACGTCGCGATACAGGGCTGGAAGTACGGGCCCGTGCGCTCGCTCGCGACGGCGGTCTCCGGCAGTGACGTCACGGTGTCGTGGCTGCGGCCTTACCGCGCCGTGGCGAGCACCGTGATGGAGGAGCGCACCATCGGCTACCGCGTGTACCGCGCGCCGCAAGGCACCTCCACTTGGTCCGAGATCACCCCGGCCAGGATCGTCGACCAGGCCGCGACGGTGTCGTTCGTCGACACCACGGCTCCGGGCGGCACCGCGTATCGCTACGCGGTGCAGGTGTGGGACGCCACGACCGGGTACGGGCGAGCCGTCGAGGTGACGTCTGCGTCGGTGCCCGCTCGGCTCACTCAGCCGACTGCGGCGGTGACCGCTCCGGCAGCTGCCGCGACAGTCGGCGGGCCGAGTGCCGTGCAGATTACGGGCACCGCTTCGGTCGACCCGGCAACGGCGATCCAGTCGGTGACGGTTCGAGTCCGCCGTGACGCGGACGGTGCGTACTGGAACGGGAGCTCCTGGCAGTCGTCGGTGGCTTCCCTGACGGCTGGCGCGAGTCCGACGCTCGCCACGTGGTCGTACTCCTGGGTCACGCCGAAGGGTGAGCTCTCCCCGGTCACCGTCAGCGCGATCACGCGGGATGCGGCGGGCAACTCGAGCCAGGCCGCCACGCGTTCGTTCACCCTCGACACCAAGGGCCCCTCAGCCATCCACATCCGCCAAGTCAGTGCATACGCCATCGACGTGAGGTTCTCTGAGGCCCTGAGCGCCGGCACCGTCACCGCCGGTGACTTCGTGGTCAAGGGAGCGCTGCTCAGGGGTGTCTCGCTCAGCACGGACGGCACGACCGTCCGGTTGCGTACCAGCAAGCTGGTCACGGGGCGTCAGGTCCGCGTGCAGGCACCTGCGGGTTCGTTCGCCGATGCGCTCGGCAACGTCAGCGCGGCCCTCGATCGGACCGTCGTCGCGCGCTAGCCGACCATGACGGTCTACCTGACGATGTAGACCTGCGTCCCGACCTCGACGCGATCGTAGAGGTCCTCGATGTCGCCGCGCACCATGCGCATGCAGCCGTGGCTCGCGGCCGTTCCGACCGACCCGATGTTCGTCGTGCCGTGGAACCGTATCCCCGACGCGCTCAGGTTGAGCGCCCGCGTGCCCAGCGGGTTCGTCGGCCCCGGCGGGATGGACTTGGGCATGCTCTTGGCCCACTCGCTGCCCGGGTTCATCCATGTCGGCATGTAGCGCTTCTGGACGATCTCGAAGTGCCCGGCCGGGGTGGGGTGATCGGGTGTTCCGATTGCGCACCGGTAGGTCTTCTCGAGGGTGGCACCGTTGAAGAGCCGGATCTTGCGCTCGGAGAGGTCCACGACGATGGTCTTGCCGAAGCTCGACGCTTTCACCTTGGGCGCGACTTCCGCTACGGGCAACACGACGGTGCGCGTCGTATCGGCAAGCGCCGCCTGACCTGCGAACGCGGCGGCGAGCGCCTTGGCCGCGCCATCCGGGTCGGTCTTGCGCCCCGACGCTTCGGGAACGATGCGCACCGCGCTGTTCTCGACGGTCAGCGACGCGTTGACCGCGCGCCGGTCGACTTGTTTGGCGACGCCGGACAGCCACTCGGCCAGTGCGGTCGCGTCGACGCTGTAGCGGGGCTCGACCTCGGTGGTGAGCGGCGTACCGGCCACGTCGCTGCGCAGGCGCGCGACGAGGGCTGCCTTGCGCCGCGGCGCGAACGCCTCGCCGAGCATGGCGTCGACGTCGACGGTCACGGCGCCTCGCGGGTCGAACGTGAACTGCTTCCCGTCTGCCGTGACGGCGACGGGGCGCATGACCGGCGAGGAGACCGCGGACTCGATGGCGCTGCGCGCCTGAGCCTCGGACATGCCTGAGAGGTCGGTGCCGGCGATGGTGACGCCGGCGGGCACCGTCGAGCGTGCCTGGAAGTCGAAGGCCGCGGCCCACGCCATCGTGGCGGAGGCAGCGAGCAACGCGACCGCCAAGACCACGGAGAGCGCGGTACGGGTCACTGTGGATGAACTCACTTGCGTACCTCCGAGGGGTGCTCGCAACGACGCTCTGCGTACTATTATATAGACTGAAGTGCGCTCGTCACCCGCTCGGGTCGGCGTGCTGGCTCTGACAGGGGGAGAGGGATTGCCGGACGCGTCTGGCTCGCAGCTGTATCGCGGCAACATCGATAAGCTGATCTCGCGGGTCAACGACGCGCGCGGCATCGATCTCGGCCTCTATCGGCGCGCCTACCTTGAGCGCCGAATCGCCGCTCGCATGCGCGTGCTGGAGCTCCATTCGTACCGGCAGTACGCCGATCGGCTGGATCAGGACAGTGGCGAGTACGCACAGCTGCTCGACACGCTCACCATCAACGTGACCGAGTTCTTCAGGGACAAGGTCGTCTGGGACCAGATCAAGCGCAACGTGCTGCCGCCGCTGATCGAGGCCAAGCGCACCGGGCGCAACCGCACCATCAGGATATGGTCGGCCGGCTGTGCGACCGGCGAGGAGCCGTACTCGATCGCCATGGCGCTGCTCGATGCCCTCGGCCCGGAGGCCCCACGCTTCCTCATCTCGGTCACGGCGACCGACCTCGACCCGGAGGCGCTCGCCAAGGCCGAACGGGGCGTGTACGACTCGGCCATGCTCAAGCGCATCGCACCCGGTTATCAGGTACGATTCACTCGGATGGCGGGACCCGGCACATTCGAGATCGTTCCCGAGGTCAGGAAGCTCGTGCGCTTCCAGCAGAGGAGCCTGTTCGACGAGGCCCCTCTGCGCGTGATCGACCTCGTGATGTGCCGCAACGTGTTCATCTACTTCGATCGCGCGCAGCAGGCGCGCGTTCTTGACAACTTCTACCGGTCACTGAACCGCGGTGGCTACTTGGTGTTGGGGCGCAGCGAGAAGCTGTCGCCGGAAGCGGCGATCGCATTCGAGGCGATCGACGGCAAGGAACGGATATACCGAAAGCCCGTGCGGCCGTAGCGCCGTCCGGTCGAGCGAAACGCAAGGAAGGAGCGTCGTTCGATGGCTCAGGAGCATCGTCACAGCTCAATGCGAGGTGGCTTGTCGTTCATCTTCACGGTGCTCACGTGGGTTGCGATCGGACCCGCCGTGATGTTCGGTCTGGTCGTCACGGCGTTCTTCGCTGAGTGGTACCTGAAGCTTTCGTGGTCCGAGATGTTGCCGGTCATCGCGTTCGGGGCTGTAGCCATGCTCCTCATGGCGCCGGTCGGCACGTGGCTGTGGCGCGTGCAGTTCAAGAAGCGGATCCTGCGGCCGCTGCGTGACCTCGGCGGCGTCATGGTCGAGGCCGGGCAGGGCGACCTCATGGTCCGCGCCGAGGTTCACCACAACGACGAGATCGGCGCGCTGGCGACCGAATGCAACGCCCTTATCTCGTCCCTCTCCGACATCGCGTCGTCGGTGCGTCGGTCCGCCGAGTCCGTCTCGGCGGCCGCGTCCGAGCTGAGCGCTTCGTCCGAGGAGATCAATTCCTCAACGATCGAGATTTCCTCTTCGGTCCAACAGATCGCGCATGGAGCCGAGCTGCAGTCGCGCAAGGTAGACGACACGAGCCGCTCGATGGCGCTGATCGCGGCGACGACCGAGCAAGTGGCGGTGCAGGCCAGCGAGGCGGTCAAGACCACCGAGGAGGCTGGCTCGCTCGCACGCAGGGGCGAGGAGGCCACCGAGCAGGCCATCGTCAAGATCGGCGAGGTCCAGCAGGCCATCGAGACGCTCGCCGAGTCGGTCGAGGTGCTCGGGAAGCGCAGCGAGCAGATCGGTGGGATCGTCGACGTGATCACCCAGATCGCCGACCAGACGAACCTGCTGTCCCTCAACGCCGCGATCGAGGCCGCGCGCGCCGGCGAGTCGGGACGCGGGTTCTCGGTCGTCGCTGAAGAGGTCCGCAAGCTCGCCGAGGGCTCGGGACGTGCCGCCGAGCAGATCGGCGAGCTCATCAAGGAGGTCCAGGCCGAGACCGCCAAGGCCGTGCGCTACATGGAGATCGGAACGCGTGAGGTTGAGGTCGGAAGCGAGGTCGTGGGCCGCACCAACGAGTCGTTGCGGGCCATCACCGACGCGGTCTCGCGCACCTCGGCACTCGCCGCGACGATCGCGAACTCGATGGGCCAGCAGGCCCAGCGCACCTTCGAAGTGGACCGCGCGATGCACGAGATCGCAGCCGTGGTCGAGCAGAACGCGGCCTCGGCCGAGGAGACGGCCGCCGCGGCCGAAGAGCAGACGGCGTGCATGCAGGAGATCACCGCGTCGGCTCAGGACCTGGCGGACATGGCGCAGCGACTCGACGACACCGTTCACCGATTCAAGGTCGAGTAGGAGGGTGTCGTGAGCGACCGCGTCTCGGCGAGCTACGTCCTGTTCCGGCTCGGAGATGAAGAGTACGGCCTTCCCGTGGCGACCGTCAGCGGAATCATCCGCTACGAGGAGGCCACGCCCGTGCCGCGCTCCCCGGAGGCGGTCCTTGGCGTGGTGAATCTGAGGGGCCGCGTCATCCCGATCGTCGACCTGCGCAAGCGCTTCACGCGCGCCGCGTTCGAGCCCGGCCCCATGTCACGGATCGTCGTCGCCGAGGGGCAGGCGGGGCCGGTGGGGCTCGCGGTCGACTCCGCGAGCGAGGTCGCCGAGTTCCCGATCGACTCCGTTCGGCCTGTCCCAGAGGGTGTGCTCTCCGGCGAGACGGCGCGCGCGTTCACCGGCGTCGTGGAGCGCGATGGTGACCTCGTGATACTTCTCGACCTTGACGAGGCGGTCCCGCGCCGCGAGTACGCCCCCGCACTATCGACCGATGCCAGCGAGGAAGGGGCCTTGGATGTCTAAGACGATCCTCGTCGTCGACGACGCAGCCTTCATGCGCATGATGATCCGCGACATTCTCGCCCGTGAGGGCTACGTCATCCACGAGGCCGTCAACGGCCGGGATGCCGTCGAGAAGTACTCGGAGCTGCAGCCCGACCTGGTCACCATGGACATAACCATGCCCGAGATGGACGGCATCACCGCCCTGCGCGCCATCCGCGACGCGGACACCGAGGCGCGGGTTCTCATGGTGAGCGCCATGGGCCAGCAGAAGATGATCGTCGAGGCGCTCGAGGCGGGTGCACTCGACTTCCTCGTCAAGCCGTTCCAGCCGACGAAGGTGCTCGAGACCGTGAAGAAGTGCCTCCAGGCCAACGCCGGGTGACGGAGGGCCGCGTGCGCGAGATCCGGGTGCTTGTGGTCGACGACTCTGCCCTGATACGGCAGATGCTGACGCGCGCCCTGTCGATGGACCCGCGCATCATGGTCGTGGGCACCGGCAAGACCGGCGTTGAGGCGATCGAGAAGGCCCGGGACCTGGAGCCCGACGTCATCACGCTCGACATCGAGATGCCCGAACTCAGCGGGCTCGAGGCGTTGCCACACATTCGGAAGCATTCTCACGCGCGTGTCGTGATGCTCTCCTCGCTCGACGACCCCGACACGACGTATCGCGCGTTGGCGCTGGGCGCGGTCGACTTCCTTCCCAAGCCCCATGCCGGCATGGCCGGGTCGATCACCGAGCTCACCGACGTGTTGCTCAAGAAGATCAAGACCGCCAACCGCATCACGCCCGAGCGGCTCGCCTCGATGCAAGAGCAGGGTCCGACCGGGCGCGACGCGCTTCCGTCACTGACGGCGGATGCGGCGCCGGAGGGGCCCCCTGCGGTGATCGTGGCCATCGCCGCCTCGACGGGCGGCCCGCCTGCGCTCGAGCGGGTGTTCGCGGGACTGCCCGCTTCCATGTCGGCGGCGTACCTGGTCGTTCAGCACCTGCCAGCGGGCTTTTCGGCATCGTTGGCCAAGCGCATCGACGCGGAATCCGAGATCCGGGTCGTCGAGGCGACGGCCGGAGAGGTGGTCCGTGCCGGGCACGCCTACATCGCGCCCCACGGCCGGCACATGCGCGTGGAGCGTCACGGCACCGCGCTCAAGATCGCGTTCAGCGACGAGCCCTCGATGCACGGCGTCAAGCCGGCGGCCGACCTGCTGTTCGAGAGCGTCGCCGAGACGTGCGCGGCCTCATCGGTGGGCGTCGTGTTGACCGGCATGGGTTGCGACGGGGCCCGTGGGGCACAGGCGATCAGGCTGGCCGGCGGGGACACGGTGGTCCAGGACGAGAAGACCAGTGTGGTGTGGGGCATGCCGGGCACGGCGATGCGACTCGGCGCGGCTTCGCGTGTTGTCTCGGTCGGACTCGTCGCCGCCGAGATACGGCGCTCCGTTCGCGCAAAGACCGAGTCGGGAGGCGGATCCTGATGGGAGAGATGGACGCCTACCGCGACGTCTTCCTCGCCGAGAGCGGCGATTACCTTCAGCAGATCACCGACGCGCTGCTCGCGCTCGAGTCGGAGCCGGGAGACGCCGCCCCAGTCGAAGCGGTGTTTCGCGGCGCGCACTCCCTCAAGGGGATGTCGGCGGCGATGGGCTACGAGCGCAGCGCCGATCTGACGCACAAGATGGAGACGTTCATGGATCGCGTCCGGCGTGGCGAACTCGCCGCGTCGCGCGAGGCCGTGGAGCTGATGCTCGTCGCCGTCGACCTCGTGCGTGACCTGATCGACGACGAGTCCAACGCGCGAAACGACATCGACCCGTCGGAGATGATCGGCGCGCTGGAGTCGTTCGGCGCGGACGCCGGCACGTCGCCCGTCGCGGATCCTGCGGTCGACGCACCGCTGTCGGTGCCGTCCGATGCGACCACCGAGGACGAGCCCGAGCTCAGCGACGGGTCGGACCGCATGCTCCTCAAGGTGACCATAGAGGAGGCGTCGGTCCTGAAGTCCGTGCGCGCCTACATGGTTCTCAAGAGGCTGGCCTTCCTCGGGCGGGTCGTGGAGACCCGGCCATCCGCACAGGAGATCGAGGACGAGCAGTTCGGTCGCGACTTCGAGGTGGTCTTGGACACGGCCTCGTCGGTCGAGGCTGTCCGGGAGGCGGCCGCACACGTCAGCGAAGTCGAAAGCGTCGAGGTCGCGATCGTCAAGCGCAGCGCCTCCGACCAAGAAGCGGGAGATGAGGACTCCTCGCAGCGCCGCCTGCCGGCGCGGCGCACGCGTGACCTGCCCAAGCTTTCCCAGACGCAGACGGTGCGCGTGGCCATCGGCCATCTCGACACGCTCGTCGACCTGGTCGGCGAGTTGGTCATCCTGCGCTCAAGGCTCAACCGCATCGCAGACGAGCGCTCCGACCCCCAGCTGTCCGAGACGGTCGACGATCTTCACCGGATATCGACGGACCTGCAGTACGAGGTCATGCAGACCCGCATGGTGCCGGTCGGCAACATCTTCAACCGGTTCCCCCGCATGGTCAGGGACCTCGCCCTCGATCTGGGCAAACAGGTCGAGTTCGAGATGCGCGGGCTCGACATCGAGCTCGACAGGACGGTACTCGACGAGATCGGTGATCCGCTCGTGCACCTCCTGCGCAACAGTATCGATCACGGCATCGAGCCCGCCGATGATCGCGCGGCCCACGGCAAGCCTCCCGCAGGGCGCATCTTGCTGTCCGCGAATCGCGAACGCGATCACGTGGCCATCGTCGTGAGCGACGACGGGCGCGGCATCGATATCGACAAGGTGTGGGCCAAAGCCGTCAAGACCGGTCTGGTCGAGGCGGGGGACCGGCCCGACTACGACGACGGCGACATCCTGTTGTTCACGTGCGTCCCCGGGTTCTCGACGGCGGAGGTCACCACGAAGGTGTCCGGTCGTGGCGTCGGGATGGATGTCGTGAAGGGCAAGATCGAGCACCTCGGCGGCACCCTCCAGATCCGGTCACGACTCGGGCAGGGAACCGACTTCATCTTGCGCCTCCCACTCACGCTGGCCATCGTCCAGGCACTCCTCGTCGAGTCCTGCGGCCAGACGTTCGCGCTGCCGCTGTCCGCGGTCGACGAGGTGTTCCTCGCGTCCGAGGCGGTGATCGACACCGTCGACGGCGCGCTGGTGCTGATTCTGCGCGATGGGGCCGTCGTGCCGCTCAGGCGGCTTGATGCGTTGTTGTTCGGGAGCGATCCGCACGCCCTGCCCGACCCGCGCTCGAGCATCGTGTTGATCGAGTCCGGGGGCGAGATCCAGTCCCTGCACGTCGACGCGCTGCTCGGACGCAGCGAGATCGTCGTCAAGCCGCTCTCCAATCTCCTGCGCGATACGCGCGGCTTCAGCGGCGCCACGATCCTTGGGGACGGCCGCGTGATGCTGATCCTGGACCCGCGCACCATCTTCTCTTCCGAGGAGTGGATCGTATGAGGCTCGATGCCCTGAGCGCGCTTCAGCTCGACGCGTTGCGCGAGGTCGGCGGGATCGGCGCGGGCCACGCCGCCACCGCGCTGTCGCAGTTGGTGGACAGGCCGATCGCGCTCGAGGTGCCCCGCATCGAAGTGCTCGAGTTCTCTCGTGTGCCCTACGTGTTCGGCGGGCCCGAGCGACTGGTTGGCGCCGTCTACTCTCGTCTGCTCGGTGACATCTCGGGTGGCGTGCTGTTCATGACCGATCGACACGGTGCGTTGGCGCTGACCGACCTGCTGCACGGTCGCCCGGTGGGCACCGCGCAGTCGCTCGGCCACGAGGAGGAGGCGCTGCTCAGGCACACCGCCTCGATCCTCATCTCCGCATACTTGGCGGCGATCGCGCGCATGGCCGACCTCGACGTGCTCCCCTCCGCGCCGTCGCTGTCTTTCGACATGGCCGGGGCGCTGCTGGAGGCCGTCGTCTCGGAGGTCGAGATGGGCGGTGACGAGGCGGTGCTCGTGCGGACCTCCTTCATCGACGAGGGGTCGATCGTCGAGGCCGCGCTGTTCTTCGTGCCCGACCCCGACAGCCTCGAGGTCATCCTCGGCCGTCTCGGGGTGGCGTGACCGGTGCCTGAAGAGGTCGACAGCTCCAGCATCTTCTCGACCGACATCGAACTCATCGAGGTGGGCATCGGCGAGATCGTCGTGGGCGAGGCCCCCGAGCGTCTGATGACGCCCGCTCTCGGCTCGTGCGTGGGGGTCGCGCTCTACGACGCGTTCGCGCGCCGCGGCGGACTCGCGCACGTGATGCTGCCGTGCCCCTCGTCTGACAGCGTCGACGGCCGCAGCGCGCGGTTCGCCGACTGGGCGGTACCGGAGCTCGTGGAGCGCCTCGCCGCGGCCGGCTCCGTGCGGCGTCGGCTGCAGGCCAAGATCGTCGGAGGCGCCGCGATGTTCCACGGCGATGCGCAGGCGGCGGGCATAGGCGAACGCAACATCGCCGAGGTCAGGCGGCAACTTGCGCTCATGTCGATCCCGCTTGTGGCCGAAGATACAGGTGAGGCGCATGCCCGAACGGTCGAGTTCGTCCTCGACACGGGGCTGGTCGTGGTGCGCAGCTACCAGTTCGGCATGAAGCAGCTGTAGCGACGTGGGGCACTGATGACGCTGATGGACGAGATAGAACGGGCAGGCGAGTTCCGCGGTTCCAGCCGCGGGCCGATCACGCTCGCCATCGTGGGCGGTGGTACCCGCGCCGCGTCGCTGTTGCGCCTCATGAACGACGTGGAGGGCGCGCGCGTCGTGGCCGTCTGCGCCCCGCACCTCTCGTCGCCCTCCGTGCGCCTTGGCGAAGACCTCGGCGTGTTCGTGACCGACCAGCTCGTCGAGGTGTTCCAGGTTCCCGACCTCGATCTGATCATCGACATCAGCGACGATCCGCGGATCTACCCTCAGCTCGAGGCGCAGAAGCCGGCACAGGTCGCTCTCGTCGGAGCGAGCGGTTCGGAGCTGGTCTGGGACCTTCTCGTCGCCAAGAAGCGTGGCGAGGAGCAGGGACGGCTCTTCGTCGAGCTGCAGGTCGCCTACGACAAGATCAGGAGTCACGAGCGCCGGCTGCAGACCTCGAAAGAGGCCCTCGAGCGCGCGAACGAGGAGCTGGAGAGCCGGCTCGCGGAGATCTTCTTCACCCACGAGTTCTTCAAGGCGCTGACGAACTTCACGTCCGTCGATGACGTCTGCTCGTTGATCGTCGACGGGTGCAACGGCATCCTCGGTGCCGAGATCAGCTGCGTCTACCTGTTCAGCCGAGATGACTGGACGCTCAAGCTGGCGGCCAGTCAGGGGCGTCCCGAGACGGCCTTTCGCCACGTCGTCCCCGTATCCGAGACGATCCTCGGGTACGCGTTTCGTGAGGGATCGCTGCAAGAGGCCGACGTGGACCGGGACGTCTCGTCGAATGCGTGGGTGCTGGACCGCGGCGACGTCGTGAGCCAGGCTGCGGTCCCCCTGCGCGCGGGCGAGAACGTCTTCGGGGTCATGGTCATGGCCTCGGCGACGCGTCGCGAACTCTCCCCCCAGGAGATGGAGCGGTTGCAGGTGCTGGGGAACCAGAGCTCACTCTCGCTCCAGAACGCGTTGCTGCACGGTGAGCTCGAGCGCCTGTCGGTCACCGACCGTCTCACCGAGCTGTACAACCACGGCTACTTCCAGCAGCGCCTCGAGGAGGAGTTCAAGCGCTCTGCGCGCTTTGGGCACCCGCTGTCGCTGATCATGCTCGACATCGACAACTTCAAGGAGTTCAACGACGCCTACGGACACCCCCAGGGAGACAAGGTGCTCAAGGCGGTCTCGGGAATCATCCGCAGCAACCTGCGGGAGATGGACATCGCTGCGCGCTACGGCGGCGAGGAGTTCGTCGTGGTGCTGCCGGAGACCGACTGCGAAGGGGCGAGTGCGGTGGCGGACCGGATCCGTGCCGACGTGGGTGATCTGAGTTGGGACACCGGCGGGAGCGGCCCGGTGAAGCGGACGGTGTCCGTCGGTGTGGCCTCGTTCCCGCGCGATGCGTCCAGTGCCGCGCGGCTGCTCGAGCTGGCCGATGCGGCCATGTACCGGGCGAAGCGCGCGGGTAAGAACCGCGTGGAGGTCACCGGCTGCTGAGCCCGGTCCCTCCACCACCCAAGGGAGGCGTTCGAGATGAGTCTGCGCAGGGCGCTGGAGGCCCTGCCCGACGACCGGGAGACCGCGGCGACCGTGCGCGAGGTCGTCGCGTACTTCGAGATGCACCGCGCCGAGGCTGTCGACGTCGAGCGCATCGGTCGCGCCACCGGCATGTCGGCGGCTCGCGTCGAGCCCGTGTTGTCGGCCCTGTCGCGCGCCCGCGTGGTATCCTGCGACGGCGACCCGCGCCTCAGGCCCTGCCGCTTCGCGCCCGAGCCGGTGCTCGCACTCGAAGTCGAGCGGTACTTGCGCACCGGCGGCGCCCAGGCGCACCTGCGAAAGGGTGCCGAGCGGTTCAGGAACCGCTACAGCGGCGACCGCTGATCGTAGGGAGGAACGGCTCCGATGAAACCTGTTCGGTCGGGCGACAGAGGCCCGGCTGTCGAAGACATCCAGCGACGGCTTCTCGTGCTCGGTCACGAGCTCGGTCCCACCGGGGTCGATGGTGTCTTCTATGGACGCACGTTCGACGCCGTGAGGGCGTTTCAGCTGCAGCACGGTCTGTCCGAAGACGGCCTCGTTGGCGATGAGACCTGGTCGGCGCTGGTCGACGCGACCTTCACGCTCGGGGACCGCATGCTCTACCTGCGGGTGCCGTTCTTTCACGGGCACGACGTCGCGGTGTTGCAGCAGGCGCTGAACGCGCTGGGGTTTGCGTGCGGGGCACCCGATGCGATCTTCGGTGCGTTCACGGAGCGCGCGGTGCGTGAGTTCCAGCGCAACGCCGGTCTTCCCGCCGACGGGATCGTCGGCCCGGAGACCGTGCGCGTCATCAGGTCGCTCCGGCACGTCTGGGAGGGCAAGGAGCCGCGGTCCCATTCCGCCGCTCACGGGTCGCCGGCGCGCGCGGCCGAAGTGCTGTCGCGCGTCAGCATCGCCCTGGCGGGGCTCGACGCCTCCGGTGAGGCGGTCGCGAACCGGATGGCCAACCTCGCTCAGGCCACCACCGCCGACGCGCGGGTCACCGTCGTGGCGGCAGACCAGGTGTCGGAGTGTGCCGCGGACATCGCGTTGCTCGTCTGCGGCGTCGGCATGGCATCTGCTGTTGCAGGAAGGCCCGTGGTCCGGCTTCAAGACGCTGAGACGGTCTCGGCGCGGATGCTCACGGCAGTCGCCGCGTACCGTGGCGACTGCCCGCAAGTCGTCGTGGAAGTGGGCGGATCCGGTACGACCGACGAACGAAACGACCAGCGAGCAGCCGTCATCCTGCTGGATGCGGTGTGCTTCGCCTTCGGGTGACAGGGTGCTTCGTGGTAGAATCCTGCGGAGTGCCCAGCCCCCGGTATGCCAGGGAGGAAACGATCTGACCGGCCGAACGAGGACACTCGTCTCATTGGCGCTAGCCGCCGTGATCGTGTTCGCCGCCGTGCCCGCATACGCGGTGCCTGGCGCGACACTCGATCAGGCGCGATCGGTGAAGGCGGAGATCGACCGCCTCGACAAGAAGGTCGAGGTGGCCGCCGAGCGCTACAACGAGGCGAAAGCCAAACACAACAAGCTCATCGCCGAGAAGAACAGCGCGGCGAAGAAGCTCAAGAAGACCCAAGCGCGCATGGATGTCGTGCAGACGCACCTGAGCACGCGGGCGAACAACATGTACCGCCAGGGCCCCACCGGGTTCCTCGACGTGCTTCTCGGTGCACAGTCCTTCGAGGAGTTCGCCACGACGTGGGACCTGCTCAAGGGGCTCAACCAGAGCGACGCGGCGTCCGTCTCCGAGCTCAAGCAGTTGCGCGCCGAGGTGCGGGCCGCGCACAAGGACCTCGCGGCAAAGGAACGTGCGGCCGCGGTCCAGGTCGCGGTGATGAAGAAGAACAAGGAGTCCATCCAGGCGCAGCTCGCGCAGCGCAAGGCCAAGCTCTCCGGACTCGAGGCACAGATCGCGGCACTCGAGGCCGCGGAGGAGCGGGCTCGCGCTGCGCGCGCCCCCCGGTTCGTCAGGAGCAACGGGGGCGGCAAGAAGTTCCCGCCGCCGACCCGTGCGGCTCGCAGCGAGGTCGTCAGCATCGCGAAGCGCTACCTCGGCGCGCCGTATGTCTGGGGCGCAGCCGGTCCCAACTCGTTCGACTGCTCCGGCTTCACGATGTTCGTGTATCGACAGGTCGGCGTGTCGCTTCCGCACAGCTCGCGCGCCCAGATCGGGTGCGGCCAGCGGGTCTCGCGCAGCGACCTCGCGCCCGGGGACCTCGTGTTCTTCGGGTCGCCGATCCATCACGTCGGCATCTACGTGGGCGGCGGCATGTACATCCACGCTCCGCATACCGGCGACGTGGTGAAGATCTCCGCGCTCGACCGCGGCGACTACGCGGGTGCCTGCAGGCCCTAGTCTCCACCTCATACTTCAGGCGGCGCCCCCTTACGACGATAGATTTCGGAGGGGGCGCTTCGCGTCCGGCGCTCCTTGCCGTGCGATAGACTAGGGCCCAACACGCGTTCGAACTTGGAGATGACTCGCGATGGCGGAAATCGACGGACTGCTGAAGATCATGAGCGAACGGGGCAGCTCGGACCTGCACGTCAAGGTCGGCAGCCCGCCGGCGATCCGCCTCAACGGCAAGCTTGTGCTGCTGCATGAGCTGCCCCCGCTGACGTCGGAGCAGACCCACACGCTCGCGGTGGGCATGATGGACGAGCGTCAGCTCCGCTCGTTCGAGAACCACCGCGAGGCTGACTTCGCCTACTCGCTGCCCGGCGTGGGCCGCTTTCGCATCAACGTGTTCCACCAGCGCGGCAGCGTGGGTATGACCCTGCGGCGCGTCGCCACCGACCGTGCGAGCATCGAGGACCTCGGCCTGCCGCCCGTGATCCGCCGCCTCGCCGACGAGCCGCGTGGCCTCATCCTGGTCACGGGTACGGCGGGCTCGGGCAAGACCACGACGCTCGCGGCGATGATCGATCACATCAACCACACCCGCGAGGGCCACATCGTCACCATCGAGGACCCCATCGAGGTGCTTCACCAGGACGTGAAGTGCATCGTGAACCAGCGCGAGATCGGTATCGACACCGATAGCTACGCCGATGCACTGCGCCATGTCGTGCGCCAGGACCCGGACGTGGTGCTCATCGGCGAGATGCGCGACCACGAGACCGTCTCGGCGGCGTTGACCGCGGCCGAGATCGGCAACCTCGTCCTCTCCACCCTGCACACCATCGACGCGACCGAGACGATCACGCGCGTCATCGACTTCTTCCCGCCTTACCAGCAGAAGCAGGTCCGGCTGATGCTCGCGTCCACGCTGCGGGGGATCGTGTGCCTGCGGCTGGTCCCCTCGATCCAAGGCGGCCTGGTCCCCGCGGTCGAGGTGCTCGTGATGACGGGCACGATTCGCGAGTACATCAACGATCCGGACAAGACGTACCTGATCAGGGACGCCATGGAAGAGGGCTCGTACTACGGGATGCAGACGTTCGACCAGTCACTGCTGAACCTGTACCAGCAGCGCCAGATCACGCTGGATGACGCGATCGCGATGGCCCACAACGCGCACGACTTCAAGATCAAGGTGCGTCAGCTGGGGATCGACCCCAACGCCGCCGCAGCGAGCGGGGTCTACTAGGGTCTAGCCCGGCGCGAGCGCCGTCGCGAGACCATAGCGTCGATGACAAGCGCGGCGCCGACGCCGAACGCGGCACCCGCGGTGTCGACGAGCCAGTCCACGACATCCGGTGTCCGCAACGGGACGAAGCTCTGGTGGAACTCGTCGGTCACCCCGTAGGCCGATGCCACGGCCAGCGCGATGATCGCAGCGGTGGCGGCGGGCCGAGTCGCTCGCAGTGCGAAGAAGACGAGTGCGGCCAAGATCGCGTACTCGGTGAAGTGTGCCTGCGTGCCGTAGTGTCCGGGGATGTTCGAGCCCGGTACCGAAGAGACGGCGAAGATGGCGCCGGCCCACAGGGCAGCGGGTATCCAGCGCAGGATTCGTGATGTCACAGGCGTCGTCAACGGGGCTCCTCGGGTAGGTCGGCGCCGAGTCTATCATGCGGGTTGACGCTACCCGGGCTCGGTGCGAGGGTAGGCGTCACCCGACTTCGAGAAGGAGAGCGCGTGAAGCGACAGTGGGCGCTTGCCGCCGTCATCGCCTCGGCAGCCTGTTTTGGAACGCTGGCCGTACTGACCCCCCTGGCCTACGACGCCGGGGCCGAGCCGCTCCCGCTTCTCGCATGGCGCTTCGCGTTCTCGGCGTTGCTGCTCGGTGTCCTCGCATCGCTTCGGTCGCCGCGGGCGCTCCTGGTGCCGCGGGCGGATCTCGGGCGCTATGCGATTCTCGCGCTGACCGGCTACGGGGCCGCTTCGGTCTGCTTCTTCTACGCGCTCACCTTCGCCGACGCATCGGTGGTCGCCGTGCTGCTCTACGCCTATCCGGCGCTCGTCACGATCGCGGGCTGGCTGTTCTTGGGGGAGCGGGCGACGTGGCAGCAGGGGCTGGCCGTGCTCACGACCTTCCTGGGATGCGCGCTGGTCGTCGGCCTCGGCAGCAGCGACGTGCACGCGCAGTGGCAGGGCATCGCCCTGGGCTTGGGGGCGGCGGTGGGCTACACGCTGTTCAATCTGCTCTCGCATCGCTGGCTGCCCGGGCGCTCGCGACTGACGATGATGGCCTACACGTTCGGCATCGCGATGCTCCTGCCGGCCGTGGGAGCGCTGGTGGCCGGCGGTGTCGGCGCGCTCTCGCCGGCCGCTTGGGAGTCGCAGGCATGGGTGATGCTCGGCATCATCGTGCTGGTGCCGACGTTTCTTGCGATCGTGCTCTACCTGGAAGGGATCCGCGGTCTTGGCGCATCGCAGGCCGCCGTGGTCTCGACCGTCGAGCCGCTGTTCACCATCGTGCTGGCCTGGTGGGTGCTCGGGGAGCGGCTGACCGGGCTTCAGATGGTGGGTGCCGGGTTGGTTCTCGCCGGAGTCGTCGGTGCGGAGTTGTCCGCGCGCATCGCGCAGGGGGCACCGCGCCCGCCTGAGTCGCCGGTGTTCTAGGCGCCGCCGAGCAGGACGGCGACCCACGCGCTGGCTGCGATGCGGCCGAGGACCACCGCCGCCGCCTGGACCGACCACGCGGTCAGGACCGCTCGTCTCGCCACCTGCGCCTCGGTGCCCAGCGCCGACAGGGTCAGGAGCGTCAGCAGTCCGGAGGCCGCCCACGCGACCGGGTGCATCCAAGCCGTCACCGCCAGAGCGTACGGAATCAGTCCCGCGGCCCATGCCCCGGTGATCGTGCCCGGTCTCACGGCCTTGCCGCCGGCGGCGATGTGGAGCAGCGCGAGGCGGGCGAGCGACCACAGCACGGTCGCGGCAGCGCCGATCGCGGCGGAGGCTCGCGGGGGGCCTGCCGGAGCGAGCCCGATCGACAGAGCGGCACCGATGCCCAAGAACGCGACGCCGCCCGCGACCGCGACGCCGCCCGTCAGGGCCTGCGCGTCACCTTGGGCGAGCGCGGTGAGGCCCTGGTGGGTGGAGCGGACGGCGCCCCAGAGCTCCTCTGCCACGATCGTCAGCAGTCCGCGCCACGCATGGAAGAGTGCCTGAACGGTGCCCGTGACGGCAGAGTCGGCACCTTGTTTGCGTGCTACCATGTCGTGCGTCGCTCCATGCGCTCCCTCGGCGGCGCTGCTGCGCCGCGTGCCGCCCGCTTCAGGCGGTTGGCAGCAAGTGTACTCGACCTATGGCCCCTGAGGAGACGTCGGTGACGCTGAACAAGCGCGTCCGTACCGTACTCCAGATCGTCGCCGGCATCCTCGGCGTGGTCGTGGTGGCGCTTGCGGCGCTCAGCATCTACCTCTTCAGTCTTTCGCAGACGCTGCCCGACCTGAGGGTCGACGGCGCCCAGTTGCGCACGCCCAGGACGTCGGTCGTCTATGCGGCCGATGGGACGCCGATCGCGCAGTGGCACGGCGACCAGGACCGCACGGTGGTCGCGCTGGACACCACGCCGGAGTTCCTGCGCGATGCCGTCGTCGCCGTCGAGGACCGCCGCTTCTACGAGCACAACGGCGTCGACATCGAGGCGATAGGACGAGCGCTCAGGGCCAACGCGACGGCGGGGAAGGTGCGCGAGGGCGGGTCGACCATCACCCAGCAGCTCGTCAAGATCCTGTTCACCGACGGCGACCGCACCCTCACCCGCAAGGTCCGCGAGGCGCTTCTCGCTTTCGAGTTCGAGACCAAGGCCGACAAAGACCAGGTGCTCGAGACGTACCTGAACACCGTCTACTTCGGGAACGGAGCATACGGCGTCGAGAGCGCGGCGCGGCACTACTTTGGCAAGGGGGCATCAACGCTCACGCTGCCTGAGGCGGCGATGCTCGCCGGCGTGATCCGGTCGCCGGTCGGCTATGACCCGTTCCGCGCTCCCGTCGAGGCGAAGAAGCGTCGCAACCTCGTGCTGTCATTGATGGCGGAACAGGGCTACATCTCACAAGATGCCGCGCACGAGGCGCAAGCATCCGACGTCGCGCTCGCGCCGCCGACCGACGTGCCCCCGGTCGCGCCGTACTTCGTCGAGTACGTCAAGCAGGACCTCATCGACCGGCTCGGTGCGGACCGGGTGTACAACGGCGGCTTGAGGGTCTACACCTCACTCGAGCTCCCCGCGCAGAAGATGGCCGAGCAAGCCGCCGGTCAGCTCCAGCGTGACGATCCCGAGGCGGCGGTCGTGGCCATTCGCCACAGCACCGGTCGGGTCATCGCGATGGTGGGCGGCCGCGACTTCGCCAGCAACCAGTTCAACCTCGCCGCGCAGGGCCGCCGGCAGCCCGGTTCGGCGTTCAAGCCGTTCGTGCTCGTCACCGCCCTCGAGCAGGGCGTGCGTCCGCAGGACGTCTACAGCGCCGCCCCGTTCTCGGTCCCGGTCAAAGACGGCGTGTGGAACGTGGAGAACTACGAGAACACGGTGACCCACGGCTCGATGACCCTTCAGGCCGCGACCAGCTGGTCCGTCAACGCGGTGTATGCGCGGTTGATCACCAAGGTCGGCCCCGACAAGGTCGCCAAGACGGCCCGAAGGCTCGGCATCCTCTCGCCGGTCAATGCGGATCCTGCGATCGCGCTCGGCGGGCTCACCACCGGCGTCTCGCCGCTTGAGATGGCGTCGGCGTACGGGACGATCGCCAACGGTGGCGTCTATGTCGCGCCCTCCGGCATCGAGAAGGTCACGACCGACACGGGCGCCGTGGTGTACGAGCCCGAGCTTTCGCGCCAGCGCGTGCTCGACGAGGCCATCGCGGCCGAGTCTTCGCTCATGCTCCACGACGTCGTCGAGCACGGAACGGGTTCCGCGGCACGAATCGGAACGTGGGCCGCGGGCAAGACGGGGACCACGCAGTCGTATCGGGACGCCTGGTTCGTCGGCTGGGCCGGCGACATCAGCACGGCCGTGTGGGTCGGGTACCCGCAGGGACAGATCGACATGACCAACGTGCACGGGATCAAGGTCACCGGTGGCAGCTATCCCGCCAAGATATGGGCCCAGTTCATGAAGGGCGCGATGGCACTGGGCACACCGCAGGCCGCGACCGCGGACTCCGACGTCTCCGGCCAGGTGGTTGTGCGCGTCTGCCCAGAGTCCATGCAGCTCGCCAATCCGCGCTGCCCCGACCCGGTCGAGATATACCTCGATCCGTCCCGGGTCCCCAAGCATTCGTGTGAGGTCCACTGATGAGCCACGCGAGGGTTGACCACTATCGCGCGCTCCAAGTCACCCGTGACGCGGAACCCGAGGTGATCGAGCGCGCCTACAAGGCGCTCTCGATGAAGCACCATCCCGATCGCGCCCGTCCGGAGGACCGGCGCGTCTCGACGGGTCGCATGCAACGGATCAACGAGGCGTACGCGGTGCTGCGCGACGCGGAGAGCAGGGCCCGCTACGACGCGACGCTTCGCGCCGAACCGCCGAGCGGGTGGGACCGTTTCATGGAGGCTGGGCTGGTCGGCCTGTTCATCGACCGTTTCGGCCGGCCCTGAGGCGTCAGCGCCGCCGGCCGATCCACTTCGCCAGCGGCGGCTCGGTCAGTCCGATGACCTGCGGCGGGCACAGTTCCTGGCAGCAGTAGCACCTGATGCACAGATCCCGATCGAATACCGGTCCCTTGTCGGTGATGGTGATCGCGTCGACCGGGCACGTCTCGGCACACTTCCCGCAGCGAGTGCACTCCTGCTGCCGCGCCAGTACCGGCCGCGCGGTGGTCCATCCCGCCAAGCGACGGCCGAGCCACGCCGGCATCATGGCGGAAAGGTCGCGCGCGGGGAGCGCGAAGCCGTCCGGAGACAGCGAGCGCCAGTCGGCGCCGATCACGTCGACGTCCTCGGCGCGTTCGGGGCACAGACCTCGCGCTGCCGCGGCCTTGTTCGTGTAGACCTCCATCGGCGAGAGGCCGGCCATGGCGCTCGCGACGACGTCGAGCGAAGCGCTGTCGGCAGAGGCGATGAGGGCGCCCACCGCGCGCGGGGTGCCGCCTGCCGGGCCTTCACCCTCCATGCCGACGATCGCGTCCATGATCGCGAGCGACGGTGACACCGCGAGCATGAGATCCACGAGCATCGAACCGAAGTCGTTGCGGTCGGGGACCTTGAGGTGGAACTGGGCCTTCTCGAGTCCGGGGATGCACCCGAACAGGTTCTTGACCGCCCCGGTGAACATCATGAAGCCGTGGGTCTTGAACTTGGGGAGCGTGATCAGCACGTCGGCGTCGACCACGGCCTTGCCGACCGTGAACGCGCCGTAGAGGGTGCCCGACGGCGTGGCCACGCGCGTGCACTCGTCGTCGAGTAGCACGAGCTCGGCGTCCTCCTCGGCGCACACCGCGCCGATGCCGGTCTCCTCGCACAGCCGCCGCCACTGGCCCGGGGTGTTGGGCCCTCCGGGGCTGTCCCCGACGCGCGGGACCCCTCCGGCACGTCGAACGGCGCGTATGACCGCCCGGACGACTTCGGGGTGCGTCGTCACCGCCCGCTCGGGCGATGCCTTCGAGAGCAGGTTGACCTTGAGGAACACGCGGTCCCCGGGAGACACGAACGCCGCCATCCCCCCGAGCGGGGAGAGGGCGGCGTCGAGTGCGCTCTCGATGTGATCCAGCTGGTAGTCCGCGCAGCGCGCGATGCTGACTTCGCTCATGAGGCGAGTCTAGCGCACTACGAGGGGGCCTGCTCGCGCTCCAGCAGCTTGTTGTTGACCGCGCGCATGATCGCCGGGTAGCTGACCGCGCCGTCGTAGACGGGCACGCCGTCGACGACGGTCACCGGATAGAGCAGCCCGCGCTCTTCGATCTCGGTGATGAGCTTGTCGTGCGTGGAGCGCGTCTCGTCCTGTTCCACGTTGTGGTAGAGGACCTGTGCGTCGTCGCCGTAGCGGCGCTCGATCTCAGCGCGGACGATTGCCGTGATCTCCTCCGGAGACCAGGACGGTCCTCATCCGCCGGAGAAGCAGTCGGTGGTCGCGGGAACGTCGAAGACCTCGACGATGATGGGGTCACTCATGGATCCTCCTCAGCTCAGCCGCACGGCTCCGCCGGCGCACACCCGTGCGCAGACGCCACAGCCGGAGCATTTCTCGTCGATGATGGTGTACCCGTTGGCTCCCGGGTAGGTTCCACCCTCGACCGGGACGATAGCACCCTTGGGGCAGACGCGCCGAGCGGGGCACCCGGGGGAGCGGTCGCAAACACTGTTCTCGATGCGCACACTGGTCATTCTCGCGTACCTTTCACTTGCTGACGACGACGGCCCATTGCGCTCAGGAGTATACCCCTTGGGGTATGTTTCAGGCAACCCCCGCTGGGCGCCTTCGGCCGCGGGCCGCCACCTGATAGTATGTGTCGAGGCACGAGTGCTGGCTGACGGTGAGTGGAGGACGGCGTGGCCAAAAAGGGCGCTATGGGGACGACGCGCAGGAAGCTCATCATCTACATGGGAGCTGCGGGTCTCGGCATCGGCATTCTGTTCCCGCTGGCCGTCGGGTTCTTCGTGGAGCCCAAGAGCCCGTCCGCATGGCTCGCATTCTGGGTGCTGTGCCTGGTCGCGGGAGTCTCACTCGGCGTCGTATGTGCCATGGTGGCCGCCTCCGTGAGCGAATCGATGTTCAGAAGCATTCTCGAGGTCGCGACTGAGCGGTTCAGCGTACGCGTCGACATGGACGGCGACAGCGATGCGATGCAGCAGGAGGTGATCCGGCTCTTTGGCGAGGTCACCGGGATGCTCGGTCAGGCCAAGGCCGTCAACAACGACGTGCGGGCGCTGACGAGCGAGGTTCTCGCTGCCACGGAGCAGCAGGCCAGTGGCGCCGCCCAGCAGGCCGCTGCGGTCACCGAGACCTCCGCCACGGTCGAGGAGCTCGCGCAGACTTCCAAGCAGATCGCAGAGAACTCGCAGTCCGTCGCCGCCATCGCCGAGCGCACGCTCGCGTCTGCGGAGGAGGGCATGCAGGCGGTGGCCGACACCGCCAGCGGCATCGACGAGATTCGCGAGACCACGCAGATCGCGTCCGACCGGATCCTGCAGCTCGGTGAGCGCAGCCAGGAGATCGGGCGTGTGCTCGTCATCATCGACGACATCGCCGAGCAGACCAAGATCCTCGCGCTCAACGCGGCCATCGAGGCCGCGCGCGCCGGTGAGGCGGGCAAGGGCTTCGCGGTCGTGGCCGAGGAGATCCGCAAGCTCGCCGACTCGGTGACGGAGTCCACCTCCGAGATCGGCCGCGTGGTCCGCGAGATCCAGTCCAGCGCCAGTTCGCTGGTCATGTCGACCGAGCGCGCGCAGAAGAAGGTCGAGGAGGGCAAGATGCTTGCCCGCCGTACCGCCGACTCGCTGGACAAGATCGTCTCCCAAGTCGAGCAGACCACCGACTCCGCCAAGCAGATCTCCATCGCGACCCAGCAGCAGCGGACCGCCTCGGACCAGGTCGTCATCTCCATGCGCGAGATGGCGCAGGTCTCCACGCAGGCCGCGGAGGGCTCACGCCAGATCCAGTCGGCGATCAGCGAACTCAACCGGCTCGCGGACACGCTGCTCGTCCGCTAGCAGCGCATCTGCACTGCGACCCGACCCGGTGGTCGGTTCTTTGTCGCGTGCGGGCAGGACGCACCCTTCTCGTGTCGAAACGTGCCCTGAGACAACGCTTTTTGTTGTGGCTCGTGTGGCATTCTTATATGGTTCTCATGAATGTGTGGGCGAGCGCCCACCTGAGGGGCTCTCAGGGGACCGAACAGCAAGGAGAAGATGCGTATGCCCAAGATCTCCCTGGCCGGGTTCAAGGACCCGGTACGCCGACCGCGCTACATCATCTGGACGGGTGTCGGCGTCCTGGTGCTGGCCGCGGTCATGATCGTGGCGCTGGGGGTGACATCCACCTACTGGTTCTGTGCTAATGGCTGCCACAAAGTCCAAGACGACACCATCACGGCATACCAGGCGTCGTCGCACAACAAGATCAACTGCATGGCGTGCCACATGCCGGTCAATGCCAATCCGGTGATCTTCATCCTGCACAAAGCCGAGGCACTGGGCGAGCTCTATCTGACCATCACCGATAACTTCGAGCTCCCGCTCAACGCTGAATCCGAAGTGTCACTGACGATGAAGACCAAGCAGTGCACGCAGTGTCACAACCTGGACACCCGCTCGGTGACCCCGAGCGCGGGCATCATCATCGACCACAAGCCGCACGCGGAGGTCAACGCGGCGTGCCCGGTGTGTCACAACCGTGTCGCGCACGTCGAGAACTTCGACTTGACGCTCACCGATCCCAAGACCGGTGAGCCCAACCGCAAGCACGCCGACTTCATGAAGATGACCGCGTGCTTCCGCTGCCATGGCCAGGAAGAGGGCTCGGCGGCCCCGGGTGCGTGCACCGCGTGCCACCCCGCCAGCTTCAATCTGGTTCCGGCCAGCCACAACACCTCTGAGTTCGCTCCGGCCACGCACGGTGAGATGGCCAAGGAGTACAAGGCCGAGGCCACCAAGGCCAAGGCTGAGTCCCTGAGTGCCGAGGGCGAGGGCGAGACCAGCGAGGCCGAGTCCGCCGCCGAGCGCGAGGGTGGCACCACTTCAGAGGGTACCGCTGCGCCGGTTCCGCAGGTCGCGGTGGCCAAGGTGCTCGAAGAGGAGAAGGCCGCCGGGGCGAGCGACACCGAGAGCGTCGGCGAGAAGCTTCCCAAGGTCGAGACGATCTTCTACTGCGAGACGTGCCACAAGCGCACGTTCTGCACCGATTGCCACGGCATGGAGATGCCGCACCCTGAGGCGTTCAAGGAGCCCAAGAGCCCCGAGGATCCTGCGGGTCACCCGGCCATCTCGAAGCAGCAGCCGGCCAAGTGCGTGATGTGTCACGGTGCCAACGAGAAGACGCACTTCTGTGACGACTGCCATCACGGCTCCGCCGTGAAGTGGGAGTTCGATCCCGCGTCGCCGTGGACCGCGCAGCAGCACCCGCAGGCTGTCGCCAAGTCCGGTATCGAGTCGTGCACGAAGTGCCACGACAAGAAGTTCTGCGTCGACTGCCACACGAGCCGCAAGGTGGTTCCCGGCTCTCACAAGCAGAAGTACTGGACGAAGCCGTCCACCCCGACGGTGACGGTATACGGCAAGACGCCTGCCCAGCCGTCCGCGAAGCACGCTCTCTCGGCGGAAGAGTCCATCGAGTCGTGCGAGATCTGTCACGGCGATGGCGGCCCCAACGCGCCCTTCTGTGCCGGCTGCCACAAGCTTCAGATGCCGCACCCCGCTGAGTTCAAGACGAACCACGTGAGCGGCCGCAAGACCAAGGCCACGTGCGAGAACTGCCACACGTGGAAGGAGCTGTGCAGCAACTGCCACCACGTCGGCTCGTCGTTCACCACTCCGTGGATTCAGGTCCACGGCGGTTCGGTGAATGCCAACGGCGCCGCCGGGTGTGTCGAGAAGTGCCACAAGAAGACCGACTGCGTGACGTGCCACACGAAGCGCAAGGTCGTACCCGCGTCGCACAAGGCGAAGAACTTCGTTCGCGACTACAAGAAGCCTGCGGCACACACGCAGCTCTACAAGTCCGACGGCGAAGTCTGCACCTACTGCCACGCCGGCGAAGTGGCCCAGCTGCCGAACTCCGCGTTCTGCAAGGGCTGCCACAAGCTCGACATGTCGCACCAGATCGACGACGGCAACCCCCAGAAGTTCCCGCACAAGGACGGCTTCGCGAAGAAGCAGTTCAACAAGGCCCAGTGCGCGAACTGTCACGACACCGCATTCTGCGACTCGTGCCACCACAAGGGTTCCGTTGCCAACAAGCCGTGGCTGCGCTACCACCCGAACATCGTGAAGAAGGACGGCGCTCAGCCGTGCTTCGAGTGCCACGATCCGACGTTCTGTGCGAACTGCCACGTGAACCTCGCGAAGAAGGGCCTGCTCAACTAGGGGTTCATGCGAGAACGTGCGCAAGTGAGTGACGAGGAGCCCGGCGGATGCCGGGCTCCTCTGCGTCTGTCGACCCGTTGATGCGGCGGCAAAAGCACCCGGTTCAAAGTGCTGGGCCCAAAAGGGTTGGCTCGCCAGCGGGGGCGTGCTAGCATAGCCCCTCGCCGGGATGTGGCTCAGCTTGGTAGAGCGCTCGGTTCGGGACCGAGAGGTCGTGGGTTCGAATCCCGCCATCCCGACCATCTGGCACTGACGGCGGGCCGCTTGCGGCCCGCCGTTACCTTTTCCGAGACGGTGGCCATGATCTCAGCGTTTCTGCAGTGGTTGGGCTTTGGCCTGTGCCACCAGCTCCCTGAGCGCTCCTTCTTCGGGGGCGGCATCCAGGCACCCGTGTGCGCGCGCG
Source organism: uncultured Eubacteriales bacterium (assembly GCA_964500985.1). Taxonomy (GTDB): domain Bacteria; phylum Actinomycetota; class Coriobacteriia; order Anaerosomatales; family PHET01; genus CAZCRB01. The sequence goes on along the minus strand of CAZCRB010000002.1, from coordinate 3,906 downwards.
ACACCGGGATCTACATCGGGTTCGTGGTGTCCCTGGCGCTCGTAGCGCTCCTGCACCGGGGAGAACGGCGCCGCGGGTTCCCCGGGGCGGCAGCTTGGATCGTGTTCGGCCTTCTCGTCGCCTGGATGGGGTTCGACGGCTTCTCGTCCTATGCGGGGTTGCGGACGACGACCAACGAGCTGCGACTCATCACAGGGTTGGGCGTCGGATTCGCCTCAGCCGCGATCCTGGCGCCGATGCTCAACGAGGAACTGTGGAAGCGGTCCTCGTCAGCACGGATCCTCGATCCGACCTGGCGCCTCGCGGTGTGGGTCGTCGCGATGCCGGTGACGTGGGCGGCGTTGTGGTGGCTCGCGCCGTTGCTGGGAATCGCCTACCCGCTGCTGATAGCCCTGTGCATCTTGGCCACCTTCACCGCGATAAACCTCGTCATCATCGGCATGCTGCCGCCCTTCGACCGTGCGGCGGACCGCATCAGCCAGCTGATCTTGCCCGCCACGATCGCCCTGGCGGTCACGTTCGTCGAGATCTGGCTTGCCGGGTTGATGCGCGTGGCGTTGTTCGCGCTGGCGGGCGTGTCCTCCTGAGCGGGCGGTAGCCGCCGCGGGCGAACGGGTTCACCTCCGGCGGTGCTTGCGCTAGATTCTTGTCCAGAGAACAACTACCGAGGGGGCTCCGTGTACACGTCGAAGGACAAGGTCCGGTGCGTGATCGTCTCAGGCAACTGGCGTATCGAGGGCGATCTGCACGTCTTGGCGGACAGTCGGCTCACCGACTCGTTGAACTCCAAGGCCAAGGACTTCATCGCGGTGACCGACGCGCTCGTGTGCGATGCGACCACCGGCAAGGAGCTCTTTCGGCCTCCGTACATGGCCGTGAACCGCTTGAGTATCGCGGCGGTGTTCCCGCTCGACTAGGGCGTGTCAGACCCGTGGTCTACCTTCCTTACGAACAAACGTTCGGAAGGGGAGACCAATGCACTCGACAGAACGCCTGCCATCGGTTGCGATGCACTGCCGGAGTCTGGTATGCGAGGCGGTGGAGGAGCGGGGAGTCCCTCTGGACGTGGCCGCAGCGGCGGAGCGGGCCACGCGTGCTCGCTTCACGGCGCGCCCCGAGGAGCGGCCGGTCGCGCCGTCTCGGGTCAGCGCGTACTTCTGGGGTGTCGTCCGGCGTCGGCTCGGCCGCCTGCGCAAACCGTGTGATGCCACGTCTCGGCTCGTGCTAGCCGCCGTCGTCGCAGACCTCGCCGACTGCGGTCGGCCCGCGGAGGACATCTGGGACGAGCTGCAGCGCGGATGGGGCGATAAGGTCCCTCAGCACGTCCTGGAGGAGTACCACGGCAGCCTCTGCGCGTGAGACGATCCTACTTGGAGTCGTCGATGGACCGCGTCTCGGACAAGAGCACGTCTCCGGATTCGTTTATCACCCAGAGCCGCTGATCTTGCAGGGTCCCGGCCTTCGGTCCGATGACTTCGACGATGATCAAGGCCGGATCGCCATCGACCGTCGCGCGCTCGACGTACACCGGCACGGACCGGGCGCCACTGGGGAACGTCGCCGTGATCAGTTCGGCGGCGTCGGCCGCCGCTCCCCCCTGGGACCGCAAGCCGGACAGCGCTTTGCGCTGCAGCTCGTCCGCGTCGCCGACCGACAGACCCGCGACGTCACTGGTGTCGGCCTTGTCGAAGGCCGTGCTGGCGTTGTCGAGGGTGTAGGTGGCGCCCTCGTCCACGAACTGCGGTCCGGACGCACAGCCGGCCAGTGCGAGGGTGACGCTGAGTGTGACGCCGACGAGGGCTAGTGCGGCGCTGTTCCTCAGGGCTCCTGTCACGGCCAACCTCCAGTCTCGGGTACTACCATAGTAACAACCGCGCACCGTGAACGGATGGATGTTCGCATGCAGTCGACGATCTGCTTCATCTCGGACTTCGGGCTCGAAGACACGTGGGTCGGTGTGTGCCACGCCGTCATCTATCGCGCGTGTCCCCTCGCGCATGTCGTCGACCTCGGGCACCAGATCCCTCCGTTCGACGTTCGCAAGGCGGCGGCGACTGCGGCAGCGGGCGTGTACCAGCTGCCCGAAGCGATCCACCTCATCGTCGTCGACCCCGGCGTGGGTGGCGGCAGGGCCGACCTGTGCATCGTCACCGCGGACGGCACGCGTTTGGTCGGTCCGGACAACGGCGTGCTGTTGCCCGCCGCGTGGCGCGCCGGCGGCATCGTCCAGGTCATCGCCATCGATCCCACCAAGATCGACTATCGCGGCCCGCTGCCGACGTTCCATGCACGCGACGTGCTGGCGCCCGCGGCTGCCGCATTGGCCTGCGGGGTGCGGCCCGAGTCGCTCGGGTCCCCGGTCGACACCGATTGCCTCTGTCCGGCACCGTTCGGCCCTTGCTCGCGTGAGGGTGACTACATCGTGGGCGAGGTGCTCGAGGCCGACCGCTTCGGGTCCCTCAGGTTCAACGTCCCCGGCGAGGACATCGAGTCACTCGGGCTGGTCGCCGATCGCCTCGAGGTGACCTTGGGGCACAACGCCGTCACCGCACCCCTGGGGCGCACCTTCTCCGACGTCGACGAAGGCGAGCCGGTGGTGTTGGTTGACTCCTCGGGTTGGCTGACTCTTGCGCTGAATCTCGACAGCGCCGCCGACCGCTACGGGGTCCAGCCGGGCGCGGCCGTCAGGTTGCGCACGCTGTAGGACCGATGTCAGACCCCCTTGCTACGTTGCAGCCAGGTTGGCGGCGAAGCGAGAGGCGTTGGCATGAGGGCACGCTACGTGAACGAGATGACCGAAGGCGCCCGCGTCGATGCGGTGTTCGTGGTGCGGTCGCGGGACATGCGAGCTGCCCGGACGGGAGACGCCTACCTGGCCCTTGAGCTGTCGGATCGCACCGGATCGATACCCGCGGTCCACTTTCGCCCTTCGGCCGCGGCGGCTGCGGTCCCCAGTGGGGCGGCGGTCCGCGTGTGCGGGACGGTGTCGACGTTCCGGGGGTCCAAGCGCCTCAGCGTCGATTCCCTGGCGCCCGCAGACGCCTACGATGCGGACGAGCTGCTCGCGCGCTCGCCCCGTTCGAACGACGAGATGGTCGCCGAGCTCAAGTCGATCGTCGGCACCGTCTCTGACACGCAGTTGCGCCGGGTTCTGAGGTCCGTCTTCGGGGAGCCCGTGTTCTTCGAGCGCTTCTGCGCATGTCCGGGCTCGCAGTCCCGCCATCACGTCTATCGCGGTGGCCTTTTGGAGCACACCCTGTCGGTCGCGAGACTGTGCGTGTCCGCCGCCGATGCGTATTCGGGCGTGGACCGGGACCTCCTCGTCGCCGCGGCACTGCTTCACGACGTCGGCAAGGTCGAAGAACTGTGTGTCGGCCCGGGAATCGGCTGCACCGACGAGGGGCGGCTGCTCGGGCACGTGGTGCTCGGGTTGCGGCGAGTGGGATGCGCCGCGGCCCAGGCCCGGATGCGTGCGCACGCCCAAGCGCTCCTCGAGCACGCCATCGCCTCCCATCACGGCGAGACGGAGTTCGGATCACCGCGGCGGCCGAGCACGATCGAGGCTCTGCTGCTCCACAACTGCGACAACATGGATGCCGAGGCGGCGGGGTTCGTCTCCGCGCTGACCGGGGCGTATCTGCTCGATGAGCCCTGGACCGACGCCGGGAATCCGTTTCGACGACCGCTCTACGCACCTCGTGCGTTCACGGGGCACGTGTCCGAGTCGTTGTGTGCGGGCTCACGTCAAATCCGTCAGACCGCCTGACGCGGCGCAGGGCAGGGTATCGTCTACAATCGCAGGTGCCTCGATGGTCGGGGCGATACCCCGCATTCGAATGAGGAGGATGACTCATGCCCGAACTCCCGCAGGTCGAGATCGGCGTCTTTGGCGGAAGCGGCTTCTAC
>CAZCRB010000001.1:93286-98032 GCA_964500985.1 uncultured Eubacteriales bacterium | reverse complement strand
ACTCTCTTCCACATAGTGTAGACCGCCATGCCCACGCCGATCGTGAGCCACAGGAACTTGCTCGTCTCGAGCGAGTAGGTGAACGATTGTGCGATGACGCCCAGACCGGCGGCGAGCGCACCGGTTGCCAACGACTGCAGCAGGCCCGGCTGCTCGCGCCAGGCGACGAGCCAGGTGCGGCTCGCGAAGCGCCACAGGATCCACGCGAACATCGCGAGCCCCACCACGCCGAACTCGACGAGCAGGGTCAGCGCCATGGTGTGCGACTCGACGAGGTTGAAGCGCACCGAGCCGTCACGGTACCAGGGATAGACCACCGGGTAGTTGGCCGCCCCCACCCCAAAGGGATGGTCGGCCGCCATCTGCATCGCCGAGCGCGCCATGTAGACGCGCGCGAGCGCGGACTCGTCCTGATCGGCGCCGAGCACCTTTTGCTGCAGCCACGCCGGGTCCACGACGAACGCGACCACGAGCGCGATGGCGAGCGCTGCCACGAGCACGATGGCGATCTTGTGCCGCAGTGGGATCCGGATCATGACGACGCTGACGACGAGAGCCACCGCCAGCGCGCCGAGCGCGCCGCGCGAGCCGGTCTCGTAGAGCGCGAACGAGCAGAACAGCACGGCGGACACGATGGCGGCCTTGGCCCACCACCGCTTGAGCACCGCGAACAGCGGCAGCGCCAGCATGCTCGCGACCATGAGGAAGTCGCCGAGCATGTTGGGGTCCTTGAACGTGACCTTGGGGCGGATCCCGATCCCCCACGTGAAGATGGGCGCCCCGATCGAGAAGTAGCCCTGCTTCTCCAGCAGCGTCAGCACCCCGAAGACGACCGCGATGCCCAGGATGCCGAGCACCGTGCGCACCATCGCCTCGGGCGTGTCGACGAGCACCACGATCAGGTAGGCGAGCAGCGCGCTCGAGGCCAACGAGACGAGCGCGACGATCGCGCGCCCCGGCTCGATGGCGACGACGACCGAGGCCACCACGGTCGCGAGGAACGCGAGCAGCGGCAGGTCGATCGGGGTGGCCGAGAGCCGCGAGCGCCCGGTCCACACGCGCCAGCCGGCAAAGACGACCGTGACGGCGAGCAGCCCCTGGTACAGCGTGATCTTGAGCGGCCCGATGGCGGCGATACGGCCCGCCAGATCGAGCGTCGAGGCGCCGACGAGCGCGACGATCGCGGTCTCGGGCCAGCGGTACGTCGCCCACGCCAGCACGACCAGCCCCACGAGCGCGACCACGAGCAGCACTCCGCGCGGCGCCGCCGACCAGATCGCGAGTCCGGCGACGGTCGTGGCCGCGGCGGCGAGCGCGAGGCGCGCGAGCGGCAGCGACGGGGCCGCGTTGATGTCGGGTGCGTGCGTGCTCATCGGCAGCCTAGCCCGCGAGCCCCGCGTAGAGGTCCACGAGGTGCTGGCCCTCGCGCGTCAGGTTGTAGCGGTCGCGCACGGCCGCGACACCGGCCTGGGAGGCGGCGTCGGCGGCGGTCGGCTCGGCGAGCGCGACGATGGCCTCGGCAAGCGATGCCGGATCGCCGGCGCGCGCGACGCGGCCGGCGCCGGTCTCGGTGATGATGCGGGCGAGCGGCGCACAGTCGGTCACGACGACGGGCAGGCCCATCGCCATGTACTGGAACAGCTTGTGCGGCACGGTCGAGTCGGTGTGCTCGTTGGCCATGTGCGGCACGGTGCCGACGTTGGCGGCCGCGAGCCGCGCCTTCATGTCGTCGAGCCCGATCCAGCCGGTGAACTCGACGGCGTCGCGCAGCCCGAGCGCGACGACGAGCTCGCGCAGCTCGCTCTCGCCGGTGCCCGCGCCCATGAGCACGAGCCGCGCACCGGGTACGCGGGAGCGGACGGCCGGAAGCGCGCGCACGAGGGTGTCGATGCCGCGATGCGGCCCAAAGCCGCCGGCGTACGCGATCGTGAACGCGCCCTCGAGCGGCGCCCACGACGGCGACGCGGCGTCGTCGTCGACGTTGGTGAACACCGTGACGCGCTCCGGATCGGCGCCGAGCGCCACGACGCGGTCACGCGACTCGTCGACGACGGTCACGACACGGTCGACGCTCGTGACGGCGGACTTCTCGTAGGTGCGGTAGCGCGCGGGGGTCTGCAGCAGGCGGGCCGCCGCGCCCCGCGGCCAGAAGCCGATGGCGGCCGGGTAGTTCTCGTGCATGTCGAACGTCACGGGGATACCGCGGCGCCTGGCCACGGCGAGCGCGGATGCGACCGCGGGCAGGTCGTGGCAGTGCAGCGCCTCGATCCCGTTGTCGTCGACGTACGCCTCGATGGCCGCTTCCCACAACGGGGAGCGCCAAGTGGCATAGGTGGACGCCGCCGACGCCTTGGACGCGAGCCAGCCGGCCCGCGCCGGGTAGCGGCGCACGTGGATGCCGTCGACATCCTCTGCGACGGGACGCTTGTCCTTGTCCGAGGCGAGCAGGAACACCTCGTGGCCGGCGCGCATGAGCACCGTGGCCTCTTTTGCGACGCGAATGTCGGGCGGGTAGGTGCCGCCCATGAGTAGCATGCCGATACGCACGCGAGAACCTCCGTTACCGGTGACGGCTCATGGTAACAGGACACCTACGCACGGGGGCCGGCGACGGCCCGGTCGTGACGCTGCGGTAACCTAAAGCCGCCCCGTACCCGGAACCGTGAAGGACACCGTGAGCGACACCCGCGAAGACACCACCGCCAACCCTGCTGCCGACGAGCCCTCCGAGGAGCTGCTCGACGACGCGCGCGGCATGGCCGATCCCGCCGCCGACGCCGGCACGCTCTCGGCGGAGATGGCCGAGCCGGACCTGCTCGAGCGCGCGCTGCGGGCGGCCGGCGGTGATGCGGCCAAGTACGTGCCGGTGCGCTTCGTGCCCGCCCTCACGTCGCTGCTGACCGTGCCGGTGTTCACCGCCGCGATCTCGACGGCCGACTACGGTGCGTTCTACCTCGTCAGCTCGGCCGTGGCTCTCGCGGCCAACGTCGCGACCGGCTGGATCTCCTCGTCTTCGGTGCGCTTCTACTGGTCGAGCAAGAAGGCCGACACGGTCGACGCGTACACGTCGACGATCCTGTGGGCCAGCATCGTGTCGCTGCTCGCCACCGCCGGCATCACGCTCGCCGCGGTGTGGCTGTTCAAGGACCGCATCGACGACCTGGTCTTGCGCCTCGTGCCGGTGTCGATCGCCTACTTCCTGTTCAACTTCCTCACCAACGTGCTCGTGCAGGTCCTGCGCGCCGCCAAGCGCCCGGGGGCGTTCGCGCGCATGCAGATCGGCGGCACGCTGCTCGCCACGGCGCTGTCCGTCGCGGCGGTCTGGTGGGGCAACCTCGGCGCGGCGGGCATCTTCGCCGGCGTCGCGGTGGGCTGGGCGATCATGCTCTGGCCGATCCTGCGCGAGGTCGGCAAGGAAGGCTCGCTCTCGCCGCGCGACGCGAGCCGCCCGATGATGCGCGAGTTCCTCGCCTTTGGCGGGCCGATGATGCCGGTCGCGCTGGCCAGCTGGTCGCTCGTGCTGCTCGACCGCTTCGTCATCGGGGCGCTGCGCGGGCCGGCCGAGGTCGGCATCTACTCGGTCATCTACTCGCTGGGCGACAAGATCATGCAGCTCGTGACCGTGCCGCTGCTGCTGACGATGGCCCCCTCGCTGACCGAGACGTTCGAGAAGCGGGGCCAGCGGCTCGCCGAGCGCGTCCAGACGCAGTTCTCGCGCTACTTCGCGCTGGTGACCTTCCCGATCCTTGCCGGCATGGCCGTTGCGGCGCTGCCGTTCGTCCGGGTCTTCGTCTCGCCCGCCTACCTCGAGGGGTGGCCCGTGCTCGCGCTGGTGGCCGCCGGGTCGATGCTCGGGGCGTTCTCGCAGATCGCCGGCACGGGACTGGGGCTGCACAAGCGCACGACGCTCATCATGGTCAACACGCTCACCGCCGCAGGGGTCAACGTCGGGTTGAACCTCATACTCGTGCCGCGATTCGGGTATCTGGCCGCCGCGTTCAACACGATCATCTCCTACGCCGTGCTGCTCGGCATGACGCTGCTCCAGTCGCGCCGCTACATGCGCCTCGAGCTGCCGTGGGCCCAGCTGCTGCGGATCCTCGCGGCCAGCCTCGGTATGGCCGCCATCGTCTGGGGCGCCTTTGGGTGGATGGCCATCGACGCCACGCGGATCCAGTCGGTCTACCTGCTCGTGGGCATGGTGGCGCTCGGCATGGTCTCGTATGTGGGCCTGCTACTCGCCTTTGGCGGCCTGCACCCGCGCGAGCGCGCGATGCTCGGCACGCTGGCGCGCCGGATCACCAAGCGCGGCGGCAAAGCCTAGTAGGCGTAGCCCGCCAGCGTCGAGGCGCAGAAGTCGCTGACCGAGGCCGGTCCCCCGATTACCACCACGTTGGTGATGGCCGCGCGGTTCGCCGACATGAACGAGGCGGTCGCGTCGCTCGGCTGCGCGATCGGCGCGAGCAGCAGCGGGAACTTGTTGCGGCCCGAGAGCACGCCGCCGGTCACGGTGTCGGGGAACTTCTCGCCACACGTCACGTAGACGGTGCCCACGGAGTACCCGAACGAGGACACGCACCACTGAGCGGCACCGACCGCGACGTTGTAGCGGTCACCGGTCATGCCGAAGCGCCGCGTGGGCGCACTCTCCTTGGTGATGGCGCACAGCGGCTTGATCGCGCCGTCGCCGATCGTCTTGGGCCCGCCGAAGACGGCCGACTCGACGGCACCGAGCTGCCCGAGCGC
>CAZCRB010000001.1:0-93186 GCA_964500985.1 uncultured Eubacteriales bacterium | reverse complement strand
TCGTCTTGGGCCCGCCGAAGACGGCCGACTCGACGGCACCGAGCTGCCCGAGCGCATAGGCGGTCGAGGGGGGCAGCGAGTTGGATGCCGTGAGCAGAAGCGGGCGCTTGGAACCGGCGGCCGTTGCGGCGGCCACAGCCGCATCGGTCCACTTCTCGCCGGACGCGATGAGGACGCGGTTGGCGGTGACTCCACCGAGCTTCTTCATCTCGAGAGCGACGCTCGCGGCGGTCCCGTAGCGGTCGGTGGAAAGCGCTCCCCCACCGGCGAGGCGCACGGTATTGGGCACGATGGCCTTGACGGCGGACTCGACGGCGGGCGTGACGCTCAAAGGCCCGCCGACGATGTAGGCCTTGCTCACGCCGAGGCGCTGCAGCTCGCCCTTGACCGAGTTGGGCAACCGGTTGCCGAGGGTCAGCAGGACCGGGCCGTTGGCGGCTCCGCCGAGTGCCGCGGCGGTGAGCGCGTCGGCGAACTTGTCGTCCCCGCCGTTGACGACGATGGCGACCGACGCGCTGCCCGCCGCAGGAAACGCGGTCTGCGAGACCTTGGCCGACGTGTCGTAGCGGTCACCGTAGGCGATGCGCGTGTACGGTCCGCCGGTGTAGAACTTGGTGGACAGCGACGGGTTGATCGTGGTGCCGCTGCTCGTCTTGTAGAGCCCCTGGTCGTAGCTCGCGTCCTCGATGAGGCTGCGGAACGGCTGCGCGCTGACGCCCTTCTGGACGGTGCCGTTGGACCACGTCACGTCGACCGAACGCACGAAGTCCGACGGCCACGCGCGGCTGACCGCGATCGCTTTGACGTAGACGCTCGAACCCGCGCCGCTCGGCTCGCCGGTGATCTGCGGCGCGAGCCGCTTGGCGAGATCCATGCCGGTGATCGTCAGGGTCTTCCACGGGTCGTAGGTCGGGTTGACCGAGTACGGGTCGTCGACGCCGGCCCGGTACGGGTACTTGGTCGAGGGCTCGCCGGTGCCGGTCCACACGTCCTCGATGTTGGCGGTGTGCCCGCCCGATGACGAGTGGAAGAACGTCTTGATGATCGCGCCGCCGTAGGTGACGTAGCGGTCCTTGGTGGCGTCGACGGCGGCGTTGCTCGTGTCCGCCTCGTGCATGGTGGGGTTGGCCCGGTCACCGCGCGAGTGGCCGTTGTAGACCTGGCTGCGGGTCGTGCAGTACAGCGTGCCCTTGTCCGACCCGGCGTAGCTGCGCGCCACGATGGACTGGGCCTTGAGCGCTTCGATGTGCCAGCTCGACGGGCTCTCGCGCGGCACGACGCCGTAGAGGTACTGCTGCATGCTCAGGAGGTTGACCATCTCGACTTTGCCGGAGCTCGCCTGAATCTTGAAGCTGCCCCGGTAGCGGACGTCGTTGTGGTCGAACGGGCCCGACGCCCCCACGATCTGCGTGAGCTGCGGCTCGGGGCCCGACTTGGGCGTGATGGTGATCTGTCCCGAGAACGGGCTGCCCGTGATCGAGTAGCCGTTCTTGTTCTTGACGACGACGGTGCTGCTCGAGCCCGTGAACGTGTAGGGGCCGTTGGCGTCGGAGAGCGAGTAGGTGGTGCCGCCCGAGGTCGTCAGGTCGAGCGTCGCCCCCGCGTAGCCGGGGCGCAACGTCCAGCTCGAACGCGTGTAGCCGGCGTTGCCGCTCGTGCCGTAGTCGGCATCGCTGTCGACGTTGACGTAGATCGAGGGGCTCGACTTGGTCGAGATCGTCGCGCCCGGGTAGTAGTACGCGGCGATCCACTCGCCGAGCTTGCCGTGCTCGGCCCAGCCCTTGGCACCGTACTGCGACAGCCCGATACCGTGACCGCATCCCCTGCCGGAGAACATGAAGTTCGGGTACGCGGCACCGGCCGAGGCGGGCGCGAACGAGACCGTCACCGCGGCAAGCACCACGGCAAGGGCGGCTCGGATCGTACGGCTGAAGCGTCCCATCAACATCTCTCCCATGACGACGACCATGCGCGATGCGTGCCAAACCGCTCGCGCGGACTCACTCGTAGGTGCGCATCCGCATCTTCTCGAACATCGGGTCGAGGTACGCGCTGACCGAGGCAGGCCCGCCGACCACGACCGGATCGAGCGTCACGTCGCGGCGCTCGTAGATCCAGGGCCGCAGGTTCTGGCTCGCCGCCGCCTTGCCGATGAGCAGGACGGGTCGGTCCTCCTTGGCCGCGAGCGGGCCGAGCACGAGCGCGTCGGCGAACACCTCGCCGGAGGCCACCATGGGCCGGCGACGCTGCGCTTCCGTGTAGCGGGCGCCCAGGACCGCCCAGTTGGTGTCGTAGCGGTTGGCGCCCGACAGGCGCGTGAAGGCGATGCCGCTCATGACCGCGTCGGGGACCGTCACCGGGCCGCCGACGAGCGTGACCGTCCGCGCCTTGCCGGCCGGCGCGACGATGGCGCGGGCCTCGGGGGTCAGGCCGGACTTCGCCGTCAGCACGATCGGCTCGCGGCGCTGGGCGGCGCTTGCTGCCACCGACAGCGCATCGGGGAAGACCTCGCCCGACGCGACGACCACCGAGGTCGTGGCGGCGGACTCGAGCATGCGCGCGACGTTGACCGAGACCGCGTAGCGATCGGCACCGCCGACGCGCTCGACCGCCGTGCGCGCGACACCCGCCGCGTCGGCGGCCTGGTCGGCGACCTGCTGCGGCACGGAAGCGGGGCCGCCCACCACGATGATCCGGTCGGGAGACAGCCGCTTGAGCTCGGCCGCGACGACCGGCGAGAGCCCCTTGCCCGACGCCGAGAGGATCGGCGCGCCCAGCGAGCTCGCGAGCGGCCCGGCGACCAGCGAGTCGGCGAACACCTCGCCCGAGACGAGCACGACGGTGCCGGCGCTTCCGGGCCAGCCCCGCTTCGAGACGCCCGCCGCGGTCGCATAGCGGTCGCTGCCCCACACGCGCGTGAAGCGCTCGTTGACCGGGCGGGCGGCGAACTTGACGATACCGTCCGCGATCCCGTCGGCGACCTTGTTCTGGTAGCTCGTGCTCTTCAGCCGCGCAAGCTCGTTGGCGTTGGTCCCAAAGCCGCACTCGACGAGCACGGCGGGCACGCTCGTCCAGCGCACGACGTAGAAGTTGGCGGTGAAGACGCCGCGGTTGACGGCACCGGTGGCGCCGATGAGGTTGCTCTGCACGTCAGCGCCCAGCTGCTCGCCGAGCGGATCGTTGGGCGCGCGCCATACCTCGGCGCCGCTTGCCGACGAACCGGCCGCGTTGTTGTGGATCGAGACGAACAGGTCGGCTCCGCTCGCGTTGGCCGCGTCGCAACGGGCCTGCAAGTCGAGCGAAAGCCGGTCGCCGGAGTCGACGACCGGGAAGTAGTCGTAGCGATACTTGCCCGCGGCGTCGTCCCAGCGCCACGTACGCACCGAACCGCCGTCGTAGACGCGCGTGTCGCCCGAGCGGGTCAGCTGCGCGTCGATGCCGCGCGCCTTGAGCTGGGACTGCACGCGCTTGGCGATCTGGAGGTTGAGGGTCTTCTCGGTGATGCCCGCGTAGCCGGCGCCGGTGTAGACGCCGCCGTGGCCGGGGTCGATACACACGCGCAACCGCGCAGGGGTGATGGGGACGGCACCGGCCGCGGGGACCGCGCCGAGCCACAAAGACGCGACAAGCACCGCCGCCAGCACGCGGACGGTCGATGTCGCGGGGCCGTTTCTGCGAATGGAGTACAAGTCGGCACCTCGCCCCGGGAGAAGTGGACACAGCAAGGGCATCCCGGATCGGCTCCGATTCTAGCACGCCGCGCCACCCCGCCCTCGCGCGCGTCACGCGCCCTGGTGAGCGCCGCGCACCGAGCGCTATCAGCCCGCGTGGGCCTCGATCGCGGCCTGGTAGGCCTTGGCCACCTTCTTGGCGACCGCACGGGTGTCGAAACGCGCCGCCGCCTTGCGCGCGCGGGCGCCGAGTGCCGCTGCGCGGGCCGGATCGTTCAGCAGCCCCACCAGTGCGTCGGCGAGCGCGGCGCTGTCCCCCGGCTCGACCAGCACGCCAAAGTCGCCCTCCCCGAGCAGGTCCGGCAGCCCGCCGATGCGCGATGCGACGATCGCGCGACCCGCGGCCATCGCCTCCATGACCGAGCGCGGCTGACCCTCTCGCACGATGGACGGCAGCGCGACCACGTCGGCCCGGTGCAGCCACGAGGCGACCTGGTCGGCGGACAGGTACCCGGTCGTGACCACGCCGGCGGGGTCGAGCCCTGCCTCGGCGGCCAGCTCGGCGACCGAGACGTCCTCCTCGGCGCCCGCGACGACCAGCATGGCGTCGGGGACCCGGGCCCGGACAACCGCCATCGCGGCCACGAGCTCGCGGATACCCTTCTGCGCGGCGACCCGCCCCTGGTAGAGCACCACGCGGCCGGCGACGTCGCCTGGGGGGCGCTTGGCCGACCCGAACGTGGACAGGTCGATCCCGTTGCCGACGACCACGGGCTCGAGTCCCGGGAGCCGTGCGGCGAGCTCGTCGGCGGTATCGGCACTAACGGCGAGGACCACGTCGGCGCGGCGCAGCGCGTCTTCGGTGACCTGATGCAGCACCGGGTTGTCGAAGTCGCGGAACGCCGAGAGCGAGTGCGCCGTGACCACCATCGGCCCGGTCAGGTCGGCGAGCGTTCCCCAGTACGGGCGCAGGTCCGCGTGCTGGTAGTGCACCACGTCCGGACGGGACCGCTCCGCGGCGATGCGCAGGCCGACCGCATGCGCGATCACCGAACGGGTCTTGAGGCGCAGCGCGGCGGCACGGTGGCGGTCGTAGTAGGCGCGGGCGAACGAGGACGCGCCCCCCTTGACCGACAGCGACGCCCACGCGACCCGCTTCGGGGCCACCGGTCCGTAGAGCGTGCCCCAGGCCATCTCGCGACCGCGGCCGTCGCCGGGCGCCAAGTCATCGGCGTAGACCGTCACGCGCCACCCGACCGCATCCAGCGCACGGGCGAGGTCGGACGTGTGCTGAGCGACGCCCCCGGTCGCCTTCCCGCCATCGACGGGAGCGACGGGGCCCACGATGAGCACGCTTCGCTTCTTGTCCGGTTTCGCCATCACCGCGCCAGTCTAGCGCACCCGCGCCCCGGCGTTTGGGCTCCGCCACACCTTCCGGGCATAGACACCCAAGAGACTCACGAGGAGGTCTGCGATGTCGACTCCCAGGTTTCGCACCGCCATCGGCGTCCACCGGCGGGTCGTGCCGCGACCGCGCGCGCGACGCGCACGTGGAGTGGCGGCGGTCGCACTGGGGGCCGCCCTCGTCGCCCAGGCGCTTCTCGCCACCGCCGCGCCCGGCTACCCCATCGCACCGGCAGGCTGGCCGGTGCCCTACCTGACCACGCGCTACACCGGTCTGAGCCAGCCGGTCTTCGTGACCGGCGACGGTGCGGGCCGCACCTACCTGGTCGAGCGGACCGGCCGCGTCCTCGTGATCCCGAGCCCGGGCGCCGCGCCCGAGGTGTTCCTCGACATCTCCGACAAGACCACGACGGACTCCGAGCGCGGCCTTCTCGGGCTGGCGTTCCCGCCGGCCTACGCCGCGACGGGGCACCTCTACGTGTCGTACACCGACCTGTCGGGCAACAGCCGGGTCTCGCGCTTCCAGCGCGACCCGGGCAACGGCAACCGGGCGCTCAAGGCGAGCGAGCAGAACCTGCTGACCATCGCCCAGCCGTTCGCGAACCACAACGGCGGCTGGGTCGGGTTCGGGCCCGACGGCTACCTGTACGCGGCCTTTGGCGACGGCGGCAGCGGCGGCGACCCGCAGGGCAACGCGCAGAACCTCGCGACCCTGCTCGGCAAGATGCTGCGCCTCGACGTCGAGGCCGGCGGGGCCGGCTACGCGATCCCGCCCGGCAACCCCTTCGTCGGCCTCGCCGGGGCACGACCCGAGATCTGGTCGCGCGGACTGCGCAACCCCTGGCGCAACTCGTTCGACGCCGCCGGCACGTTCTACCTCGCCGACGTCGGCCAGAACACCTGGGAGGAGATCGACGTGGAGCCCGCCGGGGCGGGCGGGCGCAACTACGGCTGGAACCGCTGGGAGGCCAACGCCGCCTACCCCATCGGCTCGACGCCGCCGTCCAAGACCGGCTTCACCTTCCCCGTTGCGGCGTTCAAGCACCCCGACGCCGAGTCGGTGACCGGCGGCTACGTCTACGCGGGCGCCAAGCATCCCGGCATGGCCGGCACCTACCTGTTCGGTGACTTCGTGCTCGGGTGGATCGACGGCATGCGGCCGAGCGGCGCCGGCTTCACCGTACAGCGCCTGTCCACGACCGGTACCAACATCAGCTCGTTCGGCACCAACGACGCGGGCGACCTGTTCTTGTGCTCGTTCACAAACGGCGTCGTCTACGAGGTCGGAGACGCCAACACCTATTCCGAGAGGATCGCCGGCCCCGACCGTTTCGCCGTGGCCGCCACCGTGGCGGCGCGCGCGTATCCCGGCTGGTCCGGCGTGACCGACGTGGTCATCGCCAGCGGAGACGACGCAGCGGCGGCCGACCCGCTCTCCGCGTCGGGGCTGTGCTGGGCGTACGGCGCGCCGCTGTTGCTCACGAGCGCGGCCCGCACGCCGGCTCAGACCACCGCCGCACTGTCCGCGATCCGCACGGCCAACGGCCCGATACGGCTCCACATCGTCGGCGGCACCCGTTCCGTGCCCGCCCAGCGGGTCAACGAGCTGATCGCTGCGGCAGGCCCCGGCTCGAGCGCCGAGCGCGTCTTGGCCTCGGGGGACCGTTTCGCACTGGCGGCCGCGATCGCCCGTCGGATGGCGGCAACGCGGCCCGCGGACCTGCCGTCCCGCGCGCTGATCGCCAACGGCGCCGACCCCGCCACGTTCTTCGATGCGCTCGCGCTCTCAGCGGTGTCCGCCCGCACCGGCACGCCGGTCCTGCTCGCCTCGGCGAACAGCGCACCCGGGGTGACCACGACCGCCCTGAACGACCTCGGGCTCGCCGAGCGCTGGGCCGCGGGAGGCACCCGTACGCTGTCGGCCGCGACACTGTCCGCGCTCGGCGTGCCGGAGTCGCGACGGATGGCGGGCTCGGACCGCTACGCCACCTCGGCCGTCGTGGCGCGAACCGCGCTGGGCCGCGGCTGGCTCTCGCCCGCGTCCTTCGCGGTGGCCGCCAAGCTCCCCGACGCCCTGTCGGGCGGTGCCGCCTCCTTCAAGACCGGGGGCCCGGTTCTCGCGACCCAGGGCGCCGATCTCTCCGCGCAGCCGGCCGCGGTCCTGACCGAGAACAGAACCGCCGCCTCGCAGGTCTGGGTGCTCGGCGGCGGTGCTTCGATCTCTGATGAGGTCCGGGGCGATATCGCCCGGATCAGGGAGTAGCTAGTTGCGGGTGATGACCATCGTCCCGATGGGCACCTGAGGCCACAGCTCGAGCACGTCTTTGTTGTACATGCGGATGCAGCCGTGGCTGGCCTTGGTGCCGATGACCCACGGCTGGTTGGTGCCGTGGATGCCGTACGCCGTGTAGACGAAACTCGAACCCGACTTGCGGAACAGGCGCATCTTGCGCGGCCCGTAGACGCCGCTCGGGTCGGTCTTGTACTTGGCGAGGATCTTCCAGGTGGCCGCCGGGGTGTCCATGCCCGCCCTGCCCGTGGCGATCGGGTAGACCTTCACGAGCCGGTTGTTCTTGACCCAGAACAGCTTGAAATCGGACTTGTCGATGACGATGCACGTCGCGTACGGATAGACGAGTCGCTCGACCTTCCGCGTGGCCGAGGAGGTCTGGCCGTCGGGGTTGCTCGCGCGTATCTCGACCACGGCGCTCTTGGACGGCGACGTGACCGACCCGAAGTCGTATGCGCCGAACGGCGTCACCTGGCGGCTCGCAACGTAGGCGCCGCCCACGTAGAGCGCGACCTGCCGCGTGTTCGATCCCGCGAACCCGCTGACCTGCATGGTCTTGCCCACGTAGGAGCCGGGCGTGGAAGCGCCGAGGTACGCCATGGCCGGGTAGCCCTGGACCTCGGCGACCTGCGCGTCCGCGATCGACGCCGGTCCGCCGAGGGCGGTGACCGTGGCGACGGCCGCCGAGGGCGCGATGAGGTAGTCGTACGCCTCTTTCTCCAGCCGGTCACGGCCCGTCGTCAGCACGACACCGCCGGTGCGGCCCACGGCCGAGGCTCCCGCGAGCGCGTCCGGGATCTTGGCGGCGAGCCCGACGGCGGCCCCGGTGCTCCATCCGCGCGCGATCGCCCCGCGTGCGACGGCGCTGGCGGTGCCGTAGCGGTTCTGACCGTACCAGCGGCCGTCGGCGCCCATGCTCGCCGCGGTCTTGTCGGTGACCGCGAGCGGACCGCCGATCACGATGGTCTCGGGGTTGCCCGCGGACTTGAGGGCGTCGAGGGTCTCCGCGGGCACGGACTTGCCCTTGGTGAGCAGTACGGGGATGCCGGTGTTGCGACTGACCGCCGAGGCGGCCAGCGCATCGAAGAACCGCGTGGCCTCATCGCCGTTGGCGACGAACGCCGCCGACGGGATCACGCGTGCGGTGTCGGCCGCCACCTGCCGCGTGCGCGCGGCGATACCGGCGGCGAGCCCGAAGCGCGTTCCGCTCGTCCACGGCTGCTCCACCGTTCCGGCGGCCCCGGCGATCGTGCGCAGCTCTCTCACCCGTGCCGACGGAACCGACACGGTGCCGCCGACGACGTGGACGGTCACGGTGGTGTTGGCCGAGACGATCGCGGCGAGCGCGGCCTTGGTCGCCCCGGGGGTCGACTTGGCCGACGTCAGCAACAACGGGGCGTCGTAGGCCCAGCACAACGATGCCGCCGCGAGCGGGTCGGCGGACGCGCGATCATCGCCGCTGGCCACGACCACGTGGCTGACGCCCGCCCAGCCGGGATACGCCTGCCCGGCGATGGTCGCCGCCGCGGCGTAGCGATCGGCCCCGGACGCGCGGGTCGCGGTGTGCGCGAGCCTCGGCACGTCGGTCGGCCACGCCGCCGGGGCGGGCGACGCCGCCACGGAGGGCGAGACGACCGCGAGCGCGACAAGCGCGCTGACGATGCGGTTCTTGAGTGTGCGGTTCAAAAGAAGCCTCTCTCCTCGGTGCCCGAAGCGCCGCGAGAGGCGACGCTCATGCGAGCACCGCTACTTGGCCGGTTCGGCCTTCACGAGGAACAGGACCCCGACGTCGCCCTGCGGCCGAACGTCCATGGTGCCCGTGTACTTGCCGCCCAGCTTGATGGTCTTGGCAAGGTCCGGCGCACACCACAGGGTCGCGTTGCGGTTGGCGAAGTCCTTGTCCAGGCTCTTGGCGCCGGCGTCTTGGGCGCTCGACTTCAAGATCTTGGCGATCAAGCGGCCACCGGCCGGTCCCGAGGGTCCCCAGCCGTAGGGCTCGAACTCGATTGCGTACGTGCCGCCCTTGAACCCCTTGGGCACCACGATCATCCCGATGGTCTTCTCCGGCGGCGCGGTCAGCGTCGTGAGGCTGCTGCCCTGCTTGGCGGGCGCTGACGGAGCGCCCGGCCTCGTGGTCGGAGACTGCGAACCGGGCTTGCCGGGCTTGCGGCCCTGCTTCGACGGCGGCACGGCCCCGCCCGCGGCAACGGCGGCACCCGTCGGCGTCACGCTGCCGGGTGCCGAGGTGGTGGGCTTGGAGGGCGCCGGCTTGCCCGACGTCGACTGTGCCGTCTTGTCCGCCGGCTTCTGGTCGTCGCGTACGATCGCGAACGCGGTCGCGGCGATGAGGAGCACGATACAAGCGACCCCCACGAACAGCGTGGTCTTGCCGGCCTTGTCGGCGGCCTTGGATGCGTCCTCGCTCGGCGTCTGTGCCCCGGCGGTATCGGTCGTGACCGGCTTGTCGGCCTTTGTGTCTGCCATCGTCGTTCGTTTCCCCCTAGAACAGTCGGCGAATAACGTCACCCAGAATAGCGCACATCGATTCCGGCGTGGCTGATTCGGTCGTCTCCGGCTCCCGGTCCGGGTTACAGGTGCGTGTCCCCTGGGCGGGTCGGACCCGGGCCCTGTGCTACCCTGTCGCAGGCGCCACGGTGCGCCCGCGACCTGCCTTGACCACCCCAAAGGAGCACCTTCGATGGCACGTGTCACCGTCATCGGGACCGGATACGTGGGCCTCATCCAGGGCGTCTGTCTCGCCGATGTGGGCCACACCGTCACCTGTGTCGACATCGACGAGCGCAAGGTCGAGCAGCTGCGTCGCGGCGTGCCGACGATCTTCGAGCCCGGGCTGGCCGAGCTCCTCGCCTCGACCCTGGCTTCCGGTCGCCTGAGGTTCGAAACGCCCGCTGCCGGCTGGTCGTCGCTGCTCGGCGAGGTGGTGTTCGTGGCCGTGGGGACCCCGATGGCCGACAACGGCGCGGCCGACCTGAGCTACGTGCGTTCGGTCGCATCCTCGCTCGCCCGTGAAGCCACCGAGCCGTTCACGCTCGTCATGAAGTCGACGGTTCCCCCGGGCACCGGTTCGACACTGCTCGAGCGCACGCTCTCGACCGCCTCGGTCGACATCTCCTACGTGTCGAACCCCGAGTTCCTGCGCGAGGGCCACGCGATCGACGACTGGTACCACACCGACCGCGTCGTGATCGGAGCGAGCCGCCCCGAGGCCGCCGCCGCGGTCGCCGCGCTCTACGCGACGCTCGACGCACCGGTGGTCACCACCGACGTCGCCAGCGCCGAGACGATCAAGTACGCGTCCAACGCGTTCCTCTCGACCAAGATCAGCTTCATCAACGAGATGGCCAACCTTTGCGACTGCGTGGGGGCCGACGTCGACGCGGTCGCGTCCGGCATCGGGCTCGACAAGCGCATCGGCCCGCACTTCCTGCAGGCCGGCATCGGTTACGGCGGCTCGTGCTTCCCCAAAGACACGCGCGCGCTCGACTTCATCGCGACGCTCAACGGCTACCAGTTCGACCTGCTCAAGGCCGTCATCGACGTGAACAACCGCCAGCGGCTGTTGCCGGTGATCCATCTCGGCAAGGCGCTGCCGGACCTGCACCGCCGCAAGGTGGCCGTGCTCGGGCTGTCGTTCAAGCCGCACACCGACGACGTGCGCGAGAGCCCGGCGCTCGACATCGTGCCGCTGCTCGTCGAGGAGGGCGCCGAGGTCGTGTGCTTCGACCCGGTGGCCGGGCCCATCGACCTGGGCAGCGCCGAGCGCGCCGACAGCGTCTGGGACGCGATCGAGGGTGCCTCGGCGGTCGTTCTCGTGACCGAGTGGCCCGAGTTCGTCGAGCTCGACTGGGAGCTCGTGCGCGCCAAGATGGTCGAGCCCGCCATCGTGTTCGACGGCCGCAACGCGCTCGACGCCGACGCGGTCCGCGACGCCGGCTGCGAGTACATGGCCGTCGGTCGTCCCGGCGACCAGCGCATCTACTAGGCGACCGCGTGCGCATCCTCTACGTCCACCAGTTCTTCGCCACCCGCGAGTCCTCGCTCGGTCTGATCCGCTCCTACGAGTTCGCCCGCCGCTGGGTCGAGCAGGGGCACGAGGTCACGATGATCACGAGCTCCTCGCGACTGCCCGAGAGCTACTCCGAGCGCCTCTTCTGCGACGGAGAGATCGACGGCATCCGCATCCGCAGCGTCCGTGTCGGTTACAGCAACTACATGGGCTACGCGCGCCGCATGCTCTCGTTCGCGACCTTCATGCTCGGGGCCACGTGGCTCGCCGCGACGGCGGGCAAGCACGACGTGGTCTTCGCCACGTCGACGCCGCTGACCGTCGGCATCCCCGGCTGGGCAGCCTCCGCGCTCACCCGGACCCCGTTCGTGTTCGAGGTCCGCGATCTGTGGCCCGAGGCGGCCATCCAGATGGGCGCCATCGAGCGCACCGGCCTGATCGGACGCGTCGCCAAGGGACTCGAGCGGTTCTTGTACCGCCACGCGCGCGAGGTCGTCGCGCTCTCGCCCGGGATGGTCGACGGGGTGGTCGCCGAGGGCAAGGACCCCGCTCGCGTGCACATGGCACCCAACTCGAGCGACCTCGACCTGTTCTGGCCCGGTGAGAAGGATGCCGAGCTGACCGAGCGCTACGGCCTCGGCGACCGCTTCGTCGTGGGCTACGCCGGCGCGATCGGGCCGTCCAACGACGTCGAGGGCAACGTGCCCGAGGCTGCCCGGCTGCTGCACGAGCGGGGCCGCGACGACATCGTGTTCCTCATCGCCGGCGACGGGAAGTCCCTGCCCACGGTCCGCGAGCGTACCGAGGGCCTGCCCAACGTGGTGATCGCCGGCTCGATGCCCAAGGCGGAGGTGCCGCGCTTCACGCGGACGGCCGACGCGCTGATGGTGCTCTTCGCCGACAAGCCGATCCTGGCCACGAACTCACCCAACAAGTTCTTCGACGGCCTGGCGACCGGGCGCCCCATGATCGTGAACTCGGCGGGCTGGACCAAGGACCTGGTCCAGGACAACGAGTGCGGGATGTACTTCCCCGCCGGTGACGGTGCGGCGCTGGCCGATGCCGTCGAGCGGCTCGCCGACGACGCCGACCTGCGCGCGCGCATGGGCGTCAACGCCCGTGCGCTGGCCGAGCGCGAGTTCGCCCGCGACATCCTCGCGGCGCGGGTCTTCAGCGTCCTCGAGAAGGCGACCCGGGGCGAGTAGCGAGTAACGCCCCGGCCAACCGCCCCCGGCGACCCGCGAGCGGTTGGCCTACTGGCTGGTGACCGGCGTTACCGGGACCTTCGAGACGTCCCAGTCCTTGCCGACGACGATCAGCACGTCGGTGTCGAACGAGTACATGCCGCGACTCTCGACGAGCTTGGCTCCCGGCGGCAGGATCGCCGCCAGCGCCTGTGCGGCGGCCTTGTTGTCGGTGTAGACCACCAGCGTCTTGTCGTAGACGAACTGGTTGGCGTTGCCCATCTCCGCGACGTCGTAGCCGCGCGCCTTGACGATCGAGGCCGCCTGCTTGGCGCATCCTGCGATGCCGGCGCCGTTCCTGATCGTGACGCTCACCTCGGCCGGCTTGGTGCTCTCCAGGTTCTGTGCCGAGCTCTGCGTGGCCTGACCCGGCTTTGCTCCCGTCGTCGCGGCACCCGCGGCTGGCGCGGTCGGCGAGTCCTCGAAGCTTCTTCCGGCCTTCAGGTCGCCGATGAGGTGGTCTTTGAGGTCCTCGTCGAGGTAGACGAAGGGCGACTTCCACTCACCCTTGAGCGACGCGGTGTAGAGGTTCTTGCTGCCGGCGCCCTTGAGCGCCTGCGCGGTGCGGATGAGATCGATCAGCGACATGTCGGTCTTTATGAACTGCGCGGCCGAGCTCACGAGGCGCGGCAGGCGTGCGACGTTGTCCATGCTGGCCATCTGGTCCGCGAGCGCCCGGAAGAAGATCTGCTGGTGCGCCATGCGCGTGAAGTCACCATCGGGGAACTTGCGGCTGCGCACGAACGTCAGCGCGTGCTCGCCGTCGAGAAGCTGGTAGCCCGGATCGATGTGCTTGGCCCGGTGGCCGGGGCTGTAGTCCGCCTTGACGTCGTCGATCTCGACCGGGACGTCGACCCACACGCCGCCGAGCGCGTCCACAACCTTCTTGAAGCCGCGGAAGTTGACCTCCATGTAGTGGTTGACCGGTACCCCGGTCAGGTCCTCGACCGCCTTGACCGCATAGGCCGGACCCTCTTCGCCGCCGATGAAGTGCGCGGCGTTGATCTTCATGTTGCCGTGTCCGGGGATGTTGACCTTGGTGTCGCGCGGGATCGAGATCATCCAGACCTTCTTGGTCTGGGGGTCGACCTTCACGAGGATCATGACGTCGGTCCGGTACTTGATCTCACCGGGGCGGTAGTCGGCGCCGAGCATGAGCATCGTGAACGGCTCCTGCGGCTTGGCCTTGGTGAGCGCGTTCTGAAGCTCCTCTTGCTTGACGATGGTGCGCTGCATCGTCGACTCGATGTGCTTGACGTAGGCGAACGCGCCCGCGGCGCCACCCACCAGCAGCAACGCGACGGCGACCAGGGACGTGACGATGATGCGCTTCGCCCGGCGCTTGCGCCGGTCGCGCTCGGCCTTCAGGCGCGCCGGGGCGCTCTCCAGCGGACCCTTGCGGCGCGAAGCCGGATCGGAGAGCGACACGGGATCGGCGGCACCGCGCGCCTTGTGGGCAGCGTTGGCTTCCCGGCGCTGGACGCTGCCCGGGACGCGGCGCGACGGTTTGCCGGGGCCGGAGCCCCGCCCGAACATGCCGCTTCTGTTGGTGGAATGCTTGCCCATCGTGTGTTGGTGACCGTTCTGTCGGTGTCGAGTGAGAGTCTACGCCTGAAAGCGTGACTCAAGAGCCGCCACGATCGCCTCGGCGGCGTGTCCGTCCCCATATACGTCAGGATGAAGCGAAGGCGCTGCCAAATCGGCCGCTGCCGCCACGATGGCGGCCTCATCGGTACCCACGAGCCGGTTCCAACCGAGCTCCACCGTCTCGACCCACTCGGTCTCGTCGCGCAGCGTCACGCAGGGAACCTCGAAGAAGTAGGCCTCCTTCTGCATGCCGCCCGAGTCGGTGAACAGCGCGGCCGACGAGCGAAGCAGAGCCACGGTCTGCATGTAGGAGACCGGCGGCACGGTGCGCAGTCCCGGCAGGCTCGCGACGAGATCCTCAAGCCCGAACGCGACGATGTTGCCGCGCGTGCGGGGGTGCACCGCCCAGATCACCGGCCGGTCGAGCGAACCGAGCGCGCGGATGACCGCGGCGAGCCGCTCGGGGCTGTCGCTCGTGCCCGCGCGGTGCACGGTCGCGAAGTAGTAGCTGCCCGCCTGCACGCCGAACTCGTCGAGAACGGGGGTCGGGTCGCTCGTCTCGGCGAAGAAGCGCGCGGTATCCAGCATCACGTCGCCCACGAGGTGCACGCCGTGGGTGATGCCCTCGGCGGCCAGGTTGGCGACGGCGGCGCGAGTGGGCACGAGGAGCAGGTCGCTCGCATGGTCGACGAGCACCCGGTTGATCTCCTCGGGCATCGTGCGGTTGAACGAGCGAAGCCCGGCCTCGATGTGCGCGAGCGGGATCTGGGCCTTGGCGGCCGCGAGGCCCGCGGCGAGCGTGGTGTTGGTGTCTCCGTAGACGACGACCACGTCGGGCGCCACTTCGAGGAAGAGCGCCTCGAGCAGCCCCATCATCTCGCCGGTCTGCTTACCGTGCGACCCGCTGCCGACACCGAGGTTGTAGTCGGGCTTGGGGATGCCGAGCTGTTCGAAGAAGACGTCGCTCATCTCGTAGTCGTAGTGCTGGCCGGAGTGCACGAGGACCTCGGTGTGCCGGGCGCGAAGAGCGCGACACACCGGTGCAGCCTTGATGAACTGGGGGCGCGCCCCTACGACCGAGACGACCTTCATGCTAGCCCAACACACCCTTCACGACGGCGACGACCTCTTCGATCTGGTCGCGGGTGATACCGGGGAACGCCGGCAGCGCGAACGTGCGGCCGTCACAGCTATGCGAGACCGGCAGGTCCGGCACCGTGTAGCCTGGCTGCTTGGTGAAGACCTCCTGCTCGTCGAGCGAGAGCGGGTAGTACAGAGCGGTGCCGATGCCGGCGTCGGCCAGCGCGGCCATGACGTCGGCGGCACGCTCGGACTTCACGATGTAGAGGTGGAAGACCGCCTCGCCGTAGTCACGGGTGAGGGGCAGCTCGAGATCGGGGGTGCCGTCGAGCAGCTCGGTGTAGACGTCGGCTGCGGCGCGCCGCTCGCCGTTCCAGCGGTCGAGGTGCGGCAGCTTGACCGAAAGGATCCCGGCCTGCAGCGAATCGAGGCGCGAGTTCACGCCAAAGGTGTCGTGGAAGTACTTCTTGGTCGTGCCGTGGCCGGCGAGCTTGCGCACCTGGGCGGCGAGCTCGGCATCGTCGGTGGTGACACAACCACCGTCACCCGCGCAGCCGAGGTTCTTGCTCGGGAAGAACGAGAAGGCCGCGGCGCGGGCAAGCGAGCCCGCCGGGCGGCCCTTGTAGGTCGCACCGATCGCCTGGCAGGCATCCTCGACCACGACGAGCCCGTGGCGCTCGGCGATCTCGAGCAGCGGGTCCATGTCGACGCACTGCCCAAAGATGTGGACCGGCAGGATCGCCTTGGTCTTGTCGGTGATGGCCGCCTCGACCTTGGTCACGTCCATGTTGTAGGTGCCGGGCTCGATGTCGACGAAGACCGGCGTGGCCCCGAGGTGTGCGATGCACTCGGCGGTGGCGAAGAACGTGAACGGCGTCGTGATGACCTCGTCGCCCTTGCCGATACCGAGGGCGGCCATGATCAGGAACAGCGCATCGGTGCCGTTGCCGCAGGCGACGCAGTGCTCGGTACCGCAGTACTCGGCGATCTGCGCCTCGAGCGCCTTGACCTTGGGGCCACCGATGAACCCGGCGTTGCCCATGGTGTCGGCCCACACGGCGTCGAGCTCGGTCTTCAGTTCGAGGTACTGGGCCTTCAGGTCGAGCAACGGGATAGCCATGCGCTGCACTCCTCGGGTCGCGGGTGTGTCGTCGTAGTGTGAACGGTCAGAGCGCCCTGGCGGCGCGAAGTCGACCAACCGTTACCGTCTCTACTGGTTCTCCACAAGCTCGTCGTCGGGTACTTCACGCACCGGCTTGGCCGGCACGCCCATCACGACCGTGCGCGCTGCGACGTCGCGGGTCACGACCGAACCGGTGGCGACGAAGGCCTCCGGGCCGATCTCGATGCCCGGCAGGATGTGGACGCCGCCGCCCACCCGCGCTCCGCGCCGCACCGTGCAACCGGCGATCTCGGCGTGGCGCTTCTCGGTGCGGCCCATGTAGTTGTCGTTGGTCGTGACGACCATCGGCGCGATGAAGACGTCTTCCTCGAGCGTGACGTAGGCGGTGATGTAGGCGCCGCTCTGGATCTTGGTGCGCGCGCCGATAGTGGTGTCGTTCTCGACGGTCACCGCGCGGCCCACGACCGCGTCGTCGCCGACCGAGCAGCGCTCGCGGATGCCGGCACCGTCGCCGACGATGACCCGCTCACCCAGCGTGGAGCCGGCCATGAGCACCGCGTTGCTCCCGATGGTGCACCGCTCCCCCACCACGAGACCCGGCAGCGGGCCGCCCTTGGCCGTCGAGCGGGCCGAGAGCGCCGGGCGCTTGCCGACGACCGCGCCGTCCGCGATCACCGTGCCGGCCCCGATGACGGCGTCATCGTGGACCGTGACGTGATCGCCGATCATCACGTTGTCGCCGATCCGCGCACCGTGGCGGATGTGCACGAACGGGCCGAGGATGACGTTCTCGCCGATGACGACGTCGTCGTCGACGAGCACGAACGGGGCCGGCTTGAAGTTCTGACCGACCTTGGCGGTCGGGTGTACGTACGCAGACACGCTAGACCTCCAACGCGATGTCGACCGGCGCCCCGCCGGCGGCCATCGACTCGTCGACCGCTTCGAGGACGCGCACGACCGCCAGGCCACTGCGACCGTCGCTTCGCGGCGTCTCGCCGTCGCGGCAGCGGTCCAGGAAGTGCTGGACCTCGATGCCGAGCGGCTCGGCCATCCGCACGAACGGGACGGTGATGTCGCCAAAGCGCAGCGTCAGGTCCTCGCCCCAGCCGAGCGCGCCCTCCGGCGCACCCAGGCCCTTGTCGTAGATCCAGATCTTCTCGGTCGCTTCCATGTCGTCGAAGACGAGCATCTTCTTGGTGCCGACGACCGTGAGCTTGCGGGTCTTGTGCGGATCGAGCCAGCTCACGTGGATGTTGGCCATCTTGCCGCTCGGGAAGTGCATGTTGGCGAAGACGGTGTCGTGGACCCCGGGGGTGACGTAGTCGGCGCCGGTCGCCGAGACGCGGTCGGGCGTCTCGCCGAGCAGGTACAGCGCGATCGACACGTCGTGGGGCGCCAGCGACCAGAAGGCGTTCTCCTCGGTGCGCACCTTGCCCAGATTGAGACGCTGCAGGTAGACGTAGAGCACGTCACCGAGCTCGCCGGAGGCGATGTAGTCCCGGATCCAGTTGATGGCCGAGTGGTACACCATCAGGTGGCCGACCATCAGCGTCACGCCGGCCTCGTCGGCCATGCGCACGAGCGTCTCGGACTCGTCCGAGCGCAACGTGAGCGGCTTCTCGACGAAGCAGTGCTTGCCCGCCGCGAGCACCTTGCTCGCGATCGCGAAGTGGCTCGGGGCGCTCGTGGCCACGACCACCGCGTCGATGTCGGCGCGCGCAAGCATCGCGTCCAGGTCGCTCGTGGTCTCGACGTAGGGGTAGAGCGCCGAGAGTTTGCCGAGGTTGGCCTCGGACAGGTCGCAGGCCGCGACGAGCTCGGCGTCGCCGAGCCGGTCGAGGTTGCGGACGAGGTTGGGGCCCCAGTAGCCGAATCCGACGACTCCTACCCGCACCGGCGCCGCCACTAGAGGCGCACCACCTTGTTGGAATCGAAGTCCTTGAGCGCGTTGCGCGTGTCCAGGATCAGGTCCGCGTTACGCACGACGAGGTCGTAGTCGACGTTCTTGTGCGCCGCGACGATCAGGACCGCGTCGGCCTTGGCGATCTCGGCCTCGGTGAGGTCGACGTAGGGGACCGTGCGCCCGTCCTCGTGGTACTGCGGGACGTAGGGGTCGTGGTAGACGACGTCGGCGTCGTTGTCGAGCAGGCGGTCGATGACCTTGATCGCGGGGCTCTCGCGCATGTCGTCGATGTCGTTCTTGTACGCGACGCCCAAGACGAGCACGCGGCTGCCGGCGAGCGACTTGCGGCGCGTGTTGAGCGCGCTCATGAGGCGCGTCACCACGTAGTAGGGCATGTTCTCGTTCACCTTGCCGGACAGCTCGATGAACTCGGTGTGGAAGTCGAACTCGCGCGCCTTCCACGACAGGTAGAACGGGTCGATCGGGATGCAGTGACCGCCCAGGCCGGGACCCGGGTAGAACGGCATGAAGCCGAACGGCTTGGTCTTGGCCGCGTCCACGACCTCCCAGATGTTGATGTCCATGCGCTCGCACAGCATCAGCAGCTCGTTGACGAGCGCGATGTTGACGCAGCGGAAGATGTTCTCGAGCAGCTTGGTCATCTCGGCCGCGCGGGTCGAGGAGACCGGGACGATCTCGTCGAGGAACGTCGAGTAGAACGCCACGGCGTGCTCGGTGCAGCGCGGCGTCACGCCACCGACGACCTTGGGCGTGTTCTTGGTCTGGTAGACCGGGTTGCCCGGATCGACGCGCTCGGGCGAGAACGCCAGGAAGATGTCGGTGCCGACCTTCAGTCCGCCCGCCTCCAGGATCGGCTTGACGATCTCGTCGGTGGTGCCGGGGTAGGTGGTCGACTCGAGGGTGATGAGCATCTCGGGGTGAAGGTGCGGCGCCAGCGCCTCGGTGGCCGACACCATGTAGCTGACGTCGGGCTCCTTCATCTTGTCGAGCGGCGTGGGCACGCAGATCGCGACGGCGTCGCACTCCGCGACACGCGAGAAGTCGGTGGTCGCCTCGATGAGGCCCGCCTTGACGAGCTCGGCGAGCTCCTCGGTCGGCACATCGGGGATGTAGCTGCGGCCGGCGTTGACCTCGGCGGTCTTGCCGTCGCTGACCTCCAGGCCGACGACGCGATTGCCTTCCTTGGCCATCTCGACAGCCAGGGGCAGGCCCACGTAGCCGAGTCCCACGACACCGTACACGGCGGTGCCGTCTTTGAGGCGCTCTTCCAGTCCCATGGTTCTCCCGTCCTCAGGCGGCTCGAGCGTTCGTGCCCGCCGCCAGGTTCACAACCGTCCTATTTTATCGCGAACATGAGCTCACCCGAACAGGCGAGTTCGCCGTCGACCGAGGCGGTCGCGGAACCGAAGCCGATGGGGCCCCGGAGCTTGGTGATCGCGCACTCCAGCTTGAGCGTCTCACCCGGTACGACCTGGCGCTTGAAGCGCACCTTGTCGATACCGGCGAAGAACGCGAGCTTGCCGCGGTTCTCCTCGACCGAGAGCAGGGCCACGGCCCCGACCTGGGCGAGCGCCTCCACGATCAGCACGCCGGGCATGACCGCGTACTCCGGGAAGTGGCCCGGAACCCAGAACATCTCCGCGGAGACGTCGAGATAGCCGACAGCGCCTTGCCCCGGCTCCATGGACTCGATGCGGTCCACGAGCAGGAACGGGTCGCGGTGCGGGATGATCGCCTCGATCTGGCTCCTGTCGAGCATGGTCACTCCCCTTTCAGCAGTTCGGTACAGTCCTCGGGCTCCCCCGTGCGCCGTATGTCCGCGCCCAAGGCCGAGAGTTTGCCGACGAACCGCTCGTATCCGCGGTCGATGTGGAAGATGTCGGTCACGACGGTCTGCCCGTCGGCGACGAGGCCGGCAAGCACGAGCGCCGCGCCGCCGCGCAGGTCGGTGGAGCGCACGGGTGCGGCGGAGAGCTGATCGACCCCGCGCACGAGGGCGTGATGGCCCTCGATGCGGATGTCGGCGCCCATGCGCGAGAGCTCGTCTGCGCACATGAAGCGGTTCTCGAAGACGTTCTCCGTGATGATCGAGCCGCCCTCGGCGATCGCCATCAGCGCCATGAACTGCGCCTGCATGTCCGTCGGGAACCCGGGGAAGGGCAACGTCTGGACGTCGACAGCCCGCGCGCGGACCGAACGGCTGACGGTCACGCGGTCGGCGCCGATCTCGAAGTCACACCCGGCGTCCTTGAGCTTCTCGATGACCAGCTCGAGGTGGGACGGGTCGAACCCGGTCACGGTTACCGGCCCGTTGCACAGCGCACCGGCGACGATGAAGGTCCCCGCTTCGATACGGTCGCCGACCGTGCGGTGCTCGGCCGGGTGCAGCGACTCCACGCCGGTCACCGTGATCGTCGGCGTGCCGGCGCCCTCGATCGAGCCGCCCATCTCGTTGAGGAACTCGACGAGGTCGACGATCTCGGGCTCGCGCGCGGCGTTCTCGATCACGGTGGTGCCGGAGGCGAGCACCGAGGCCATGAGCAGGTTCTCGGTGGCGCCGACACTGGGGAACTCGAGGGTCACGTGGGCGCCCACGAGACCGCCCTCGGGCGCCTTGGCCTCGATGTAGCCGTGGCCGAAAGCGATCACGGCACCGAGCTTCTCGAGGCCCCGGAGGTGCATGTCGATCTTGCGGCTGCCGATGTTGCACCCGCCCGGCATCGCGACCCGCGCGAGCCCGCAGCGCGCAACGAGCGGGCCGAGCACCGCGATGGAGGCGCGCATCTTGGCGACGACCTCGTAGGGCGCCTCGACGCTCGTGATCCGCGTCGCGTCCACCTCGAGCGCGTGATCGGCCCTGCGCACGGGTGCGCCAAGGCCCGCAAGCACCTCGGACATGATGTCGACGTCTGCGATATCCGGAACGTTGGTGATGCGCGAGACTCCCGGCGCGAGCAGCGTTGCCGCCATGAGCTTGAGAGCTGAGTTCTTCGCGCCCTCGACGGCGACCGTGCCGGAGAGGGGCAGTCCCCCGCGAACTACGATGGATTCCATGCGGCACAGGATAGCGTACTGGCCGCCGGCGTGCCTCACCCGTCACGCTCCCGACACCACGACGCGAAGAGGGCGGACCCGTTTGGGCCCGCCCTCAGACGTTCGTTGCGTGTGCCGTGCGCTACCGCTTGTTGCTACGGCGCTCCGCGGCCTGGATCTGCAGATCGCACCACATCAGGTCGCGCTTGCACTGCTCGCGCTCCTGCTCGGCATCGGCCGGCAGCTTCGAGAGCTGCTCGGCGATACGCTCGCGCGATTCCTGTGCGCGGGCCGTATCGATCTGCGACACGCTCACCGCCTGGTCCGCAAGCACGATGACCTTGTCCTCGTGAACCTGCAGGTAGCCGCCGGAAACCGAGAAGTACTCCCAGTCGCCCGCCGAGCTACCATGCTGCAGCCGAACCTCGCCGGGAGCCAGCGTGGTCACGATCGGAGAGTGGAGCGGCAGGATGCCGATCTCACCCTCGGGCGTCGTGGCCACGAGCATCAGCACCTCGTTGGTGTAGAGGATGCGCTCGGGTGTGACGATCTCTGCAAGTAGGGTGCGTGCCATTCCCAAGGGCTCCTTAGACCGTCGCCTTCATCTGCTCGGCCTTCTCGAGAGCCTCCTCGATGGTGCCGACGTAGCGGAACGCCTGCTCAGGGATGTCGTCGCACTCACCGCTGGCGATCATGTCGAAGCCCTTGATCGTGTCGGCCAGCTTGACGTACTTGCCCTTCATGCCGGTGAACTGCTCCGCGACGTGGAACGGCTGCGAGAGGAACTGCTGCATCTTGCGCGCACGCGCGACGGTCAGCTTGTCCTCCTCGGAGAGCTCGTCCATACCGAGGATCGCGATGATGTCCTGCAGGTCCTTGTTGCGCTGGAGAACGCGCTGGACCTCACGGGCCACCCGGTAGTGCTCCTCGCCGATGACCGCCGGATCGAGCGCGCGCGACGAGGAGTCGAGCGGGTCGACGGCCGGGTAGATGCCCATCTCCGCGATACCACGCGAGAGAACCGTGGTCGCGTCGAGGTGGGAGAACGCCGTTGCCGGCGCCGGGTCGGTCAGGTCGTCTGCAGGCACGTAGATGGCCTGGACCGACGTGATCGAGCCGTTCTTGGTCGAGGTGATGCGCTCCTGCAGGTCGCCCATCTCGGTCGCCAGCGTGGGCTGGTAGCCCGCCGCCGAAGGCATACGGCCGAGAAGTGCGGACACCTCGGAGCCGGCCTGCGTGAACCGGAAGATGTTGTCGACGAACAGCAGGACGTCCTGGCCCTGGTCGCGGAAGTACTCGGCGGCGGTGAGGCCGGCCAGACCGACGCGCAGACGCGCTCCGGGAGGCTCGTTCATCTGACCGTAGACGAGCACGGTCTTCTCGATGACGCCCGATTCCTTCATCTCGACCCACAGGTCGGTACCCTCACGGGTGCGCTCGCCCACGCCGGTGAACACGGACGTACCGCCGTGCGCCATGGCGAGGTTGTTGATGAGCTCCATGATGATGACCGTCTTGCCGACGCCCGCACCGCCGAAGAGGCCGGTCTTGCCGCCCTTGATGTAGGGCTCGAGCAGGTCGACGACCTTGATGCCGGTCTCGAAGATCTCGGTCTTGGGCTCCAGCTCCTCGAAGGTCGGAGCCGGGCGGTGGATCGGGTAGGTCTGCTTGACCGCGATGGGAGGGCCGTCGAGGTTCTTGCCGACGACGTTCCAGATGTGGCCCAGCGTCTCCGGGCCGACCGGCATCTGCATCGGGGCGCCGGTGTCGACGACCTCCATGCCACGCGTGACGCCGTCGGTGGAGTCCATCGAGACCGCGCGGACGATGCCGCCCTCGAGGTGCTGCTCGACCTCGAGCACGAGGTCGATCGGGCCCATCTCGGTGGTGCCCTGAAGCGTGAGCGCGTTGTAGATCGCCGGCATGCTGTCCGCCGGGAACTCGGCGTCGATGACCGGGCCCACGACGCGGATGATGCGTCCAACATTCATAGCGGAATCCTTCTCTGCGTGTGCCATCTAACCCTGGTCCTCCAGCGCGGCTGCGCCGCCAACGATCTCTGCGATCTCCGTGGTGATCGCGGCCTGACGGGCGCGGTTGTAGCTGCGCGTCAGCGTCGAGATCATGTCGGTCGCGTTGTCGGTGGCCGACTTCATCGCCGTGCGGCGCGCACCGTGCTCAGAAGCAGCGGACTCCAGCAGCGCGCGGTAGATCAGTGCTTCGACGTACGTCGGGAGCAGGCTTGCGAGAACCGCTTCGCTCGACGGCTCGAAGAGATACTCGAGCGCGCGGCCCGACGCCTCGACGTCGGACTCCGCCTGAGCGAGCACGTCGTGCTCGATCGGGAGGAGCTGGTGGCTCTCCGGCTTCTGCTCCGCAAGGTTCTTGAAGCGGTTGAACATCACGTAGACCGCATCGACGGCGCCGTCGCCGTACTCGTCCATCACGTGCACGGCGAGCGAACGGGCGTCCTCGTACGTCGGCTTGTCGGAGATCCCCACAAGCGAGACGGCCGGCTCGACCCCGCGATAACGGAAGTAGCCGAGCGCCTTCTTGCCGACGGTGATGAGTTCGACCTCGACGCCCTGAGCGGTCAGGTCGGTGACCGTACGCTCAGCCATGCGGATGATGTTGCTGTTGAAGGCGCCAGCGAGACCACGGTCGGACGTGACCGCGATGACGCAGACCCGCCGACGCTCTTCGCGAACCTCGAGCAGCGGGTGGGTGGCGTCGCCTACGTACTTGACGACGTTGCCGAGCACCTCGGCGATCGTGAGGGCATAGGGGCGCGCGTTCTCGATGCGCTCCTGGGCCCTGCGGATCTTTGCCGTCGACACCATCTCCATGGTGCGCGTGATCTGCCGCGTCGACTGGACGCTGGTGATGCGCTTCTTGATATCTCGCAGCGTCGCCATGAAGTCCCCTACTCCGCCGCTGCCGCGGACTCGATGGCAGCAGGAGTGGCGACGTCTTCGCCGGTATCGAAGATGGACTTGAAGTCGTCGAGCGCCTTGATCAGCGCCGCCTCGGTCTCGTCCGAGATCTTCTGCTCCTCGGCGATGGCCTTGCCGATCTGCGGAGCAGCGGCGTTGACGTACTCGAGGAACCCGTCGCGGAAGGCCTGGACCGCTGAGACGTCGAGATCGTCGAGGTAGCCGCGGCCACCTGCGAAGATGGACATCGCCTGGTCCTGGACCGCCATCGGGGCGAAGCGGCCCTGCTTGAGCAGCTCGATGAGGCGGGCGCCTCGGTTGAGCTGGTTCTGCGTCGCCTTGTCCAGGTCGGAACCGAACTGCGCGAACGCCTCGAGCGAACGGTACGCCGCGAGGTCGAGACGCAGGGTACCGGCGACCTGACGCATGGCCTTGATCTGCGCGCTACCGCCGACTCGCGACACCGAGATGCCGACGTTGATGGCGGGGCGGACGCCCTGGAAGAACAGGTCCGAGGTCAGGAAGATCTGGCCGTCGGTGATGGAGATGACGTTGGTCGGGATGTAGGCCGACACGTCACCGGCCTGCGTCTCGATGATCGGCAGAGCGGTCATCGAACCGGAGCCGAGCTCGTCGTTCATCTTGACGGCGCGCTCGAGCAGGCGGCTGTGCAGGTAGAAGACGTCACCGGGGTACGCCTCGCGTCCGGGAGGACGGCGCAGCGTGAGCGACATCTGGCGGTAGGCGACGGCCTGCTTGGAGAGGTCGTCGTACACGCACAGGGTCGCGTGACCGGGGTTGTCCTTGCTCGCCGGCTTGCCATCGGCACCGTTGTACATGAAGTACTCGGCCATGGCGGCACCGGAGAACGGTGCGAGGTACTGCAGCGGAGCGGCATCGGATGCGGTGGCCGACACGATGATCGTGTAGTCCAGCGCGCCGTTCTGCTCAAGGATCTCGACGACGCCTGCGACCGTGGAGGCCTTCTGGCCGATAGCCACGTACACGCAGATGACGCCCTTGCCCTTTTGGTTGATGATCGTGTCGATCGCGATGGCCGTCTTGCCCGTCTGGCGGTCGCCGATGATCAGCTCGCGCTGACCACGGCCGATCGGAACCATGGCGTCAACGGCCATGATTCCGGTCTGCAGCGGCTCGTGGACGCCCTTGCGCTCCACGACGCCGATCGCCTTGTGCTCGACGTTGCGGTAACCGTCGGCCTGGATCGGGCCCTTGCCGTCGAGCGGCTCGCCGAGCGGGCTGACGATACGACCGAGGAAGCCCTTGCCCGAAGGCACCTGGACGATTCGGCCGGTGGTCTTGACGGTGTCGTTCTCCTTGACCTTGGTGAACTCGCCAAGCAGAACCGCGCCGACCTCGCGTTCATCGAGGTTGAGCGCCATACCCATGATCGTGTGGCCGTCCGAGGTCTCGAACTCGAGGAGCTCTCCAGCCATTGCGCCACGCAGACCCTCGACGCGAGCGATTCCGTCGCCAACCTCGGCAACGGTGCCCACTTCGCGGGATTCGACGCTGGTGCTGATGGCATCAAGCTGAGACCTCAGGACCGCATCGATCGTACTGGCGGTGATTTCCGCCACTACGCATCACCTCCAGTGTGTGCGGTCGAGAGCGTAGACCGGGCCGCCTCGAGCTGGTGCGCGATGCTCGCGTCCAGCCGCTGCCCGTGCGTGCTGAATATGATGCCGCCGATGATCGACGGGTCGACCTTCTCGCGAAGGACGACCTTCTTGCCGAAGTCGGCAGCAAGCTTGGTGCTGATGGCCTCGCGCAGCGCATCGTTGAGCTCCACGACCGTCGTCACATCGACGGCAACCGTGTCAAGACGCTCCTCGGTGACGCGTGCGTAGGCCTCAACGACACTGCTGAGCAGGTCGATGTTGCCGCGCTCGGCCATGAGGCCGAGAGTGGCGACGAGAGCCGGATCGAACGACCCGAAGACCTCGCGGGTGATTGCTCCGCGGTGCTCGGCGTCGATGTTGTCGTCGAGCAGCGCGTCACGCAGGTCGGCGTGACCGCGCACGATGGCGGCGGCCTCGTCGAGCTGGGTACCGACGACGTCGACGGTAGAGTCCGCGATGGCGGCCTCCAACAGCACCGTGGCGTACGTGTCGATGATCTGCTTGGCGAGCGCTCGGCTAGTTCGCATTGAGGCTACCCGCCTCGCTCACGTACTTCTCGATGACCTTCAGGTGGTCTTCCTTCGAGAGCTCAGAGCCGATGAGCTTTCCGGCCACGGCGACCGAGAGGTCGGCGACCGACGACTGCAGGTCCGCGATGGCGGCCTGCTTCTCGCCCTCGATGGCCTGACGTGCCTTCTCGATCATCGCTTCATACTCGGCCTGCGCCTTGGCAGAGGCTTCCGTGCGGGTGGTCTCGGCGGCCTGCTTGGCCTGCTGCAGGATCGCAGTGGCCTCCTTGCGCGCCTCAGCGACCGCCTGCTTGTACTCGGCGAGCAGACGCTCCGCCTCGACCTTGGCCTCCTCGGCCTTCTCGAGCGACTCACGGATGTTCGTCGCACGCTGGTCGAGCATGCCCGAGATCGCCGGCCATGCGAACTTCGCGAGCAGGAAGTACACGACTGCAAAGGCGATGATGGCAGGGATGAACTCCGCCGCCTTGGGGATCAGCGCCTCAGCGCCTCCCCCGCCGCCACTCTCGGCAGCGCCTTCGGTTGCAGCCGCACCCTCGCTCGCGAGCAGTGCCAGGCTATAGATGATCGCGTCCACGGTTCACTCCTCCGTAGGTGAGAGGGAGTGACCCTACAGCTTGCCCTGGACCAGGAT
This sequence comes from uncultured Eubacteriales bacterium, assembly GCA_964500985.1. Lineage (GTDB taxonomy): Bacteria > Actinomycetota > Coriobacteriia > Anaerosomatales > PHET01 > CAZCRB01. The sequence goes on along the minus strand of CAZCRB010000001.1, from coordinate 66,060 downwards.
GCCGAGGACGAAGCCGAGGAGCGCGAGCGCCTCAACGAAGGCCGCGGACAGGATGAAGACGGTGAAGATGCGGCCGGCCATCTCGGGCTGGCGGGCGGTGGACTCGGCAGCCTTGCCACCGACGATGCCGATGGTCAGAGCCGGCGCGGTGACGGCGAGACCGTACAGCAGACCAAAGCCGATGAAGTTCACAGTTCCTCCTTGTTGCCGGGCCCGGACCATCCGGGCTCCCTTTCAACGCTATATCCGACGCCGGCGTCTTACCGGCGATCGAGCCGAACTAGTGCGCGTGCGCAGCCTGTCCGATGTAGACGGCCGACAGCAGCGTGAAGACGTAGGCCTGCACGAAGGCGACGAGCACCTCGAGCAGGTAGAGCGCGATCATGAGCAGCAGCCAGCCGATGGCCGGCAGTGCCGCGACCAGCGAGCCCCCGACACCCACACCCGTCTGGATCGAGTGGATGAGCGGCTCTACGAACAGCGACGTGAGGATCGCGAAGATGCCGAGGATGATGTGACCGGCGTACATGTTGGCGAACAGACGAACGGCCAGCGTGAAGATGCGCAGGAAGGCCGAGAAGACCTCGATGAACCAGACGATCAGGTTGATCGGGAACGGAACGCCCGCGGGAGCGAAGCTCTTGATGTAGCCCCAGGCGCCCTGGTTCTTGAAGCCGACGGCGTTGAAGAAGAAGAACACGAAGGTCGACAGCGCGACCGTCACGCCCATCGTGCCGGTACCCGGCTTGCAGCCGGGAACGAGGCCGACGAGGTTGTTGAAGAGGATGAAGAAGAACAGCGAGCCCAGGAACGGGAAGTACTTGGCGCCGCCGTGCTCGATCATGGTGCCAGCGATGTCGTCACGCACGAACTGCGCGAGCGCCTCGACGGCGTTGGAGGTCCGGCTCTGCGGCACGAGCGCCAGGCGCCGAACCGCGATGAACATGACGATCGCGAGGATCGCGATGGCCACGAACATGAAGAAGATGTAGTTGGTGAGGACGAACTCGCCCTGCTCGACCGGCTGGCCGTTCACGCTGAGCGTGCTCAGGTGGTGCAGTAGGCCGTTTACCTCTTCAGGAAGTGACTGGAGAACGTCCACGCGCTAGCTCCTCGCCTTCTTGTCTGACTCCAACATCGTCTTCGCAACCCGAAGCGCGAACACCACGAGCCCGATGACAAACCCTCCGATAAGCGCGGGCCCGAAGTACACGAGCCCTTCCTCAGCGAGCGCGCGGTATCCGAACAGCGCTCCCACCGCGACGAGCATGCCGACGAACACGCCGCCCGTCGTGACCCCGATGCCGAGGTCGATCCTCTCGGCTCCGAGGAAGCGATAGCCCAACAGGACCGGGAGAAGGAGAAGCAAGCCGACCAGAGCGCCGAGTATCAGGGCGACAAACGGAGTCGCTAGCAGTTCTCGCAGTCCCAAGATTGTTGCGGCCGTCCCTTACCCTCGGACCCCTACACACCGCGCGTCCCGGCGCGGTACCAGTCCAGCCTCGGCTGGCGGTCGCGGTCATGGTACACGAGCACCCTACTGTGAACAACAGTTACAGAACGATTCGGTGACGCGAGTCCGCGAACGGCTCGCCGCCGCCTCAGCGCTTGTCGTCCTCGGGGTGATGCGCCGCCTCGTAAAGCCCCAGCCAGTAGGCCATGAACGCGGTGACGGCGAACAGCGCGGCCAGTGCGGCGAACTTGACGATGCCCGGCGCGTAACGGACGGCGTACGCCCCCAGCGCAAGCGCTGCCGACCAGATGTAGATGATGATGACGGTCTGGCGCTGGTCGAACCCGCGGCCAAGCAGGCGGTGGTGGATGTGCCCCTTGTCGGCCTCCTGGATCGGCCGGTTGTGCCGCACGCGGCGCACGATGGCCGAGGCCGTGTCGAAGATGGGCACGCCGATGATGATCAGCGGGACCGCGAGCGCGATGGCCGCTGTCGTCTTCATCACGCCCAGCAGCGACACTGTCGCGAGCGTGAACCCGAGAAACATCGCCCCGGAGTCGCCCATGAAGATCTTGGCCGGGTTGAAGTTGAACCGCAGGAAGCCGAGACACGCGCCGATGACCGCAGCCGCGAGCGCCGCCGCATCGAGCCGGTTGCCCTGCGCCGCGAGCACCAGCAGGCTCGTGGCGGCGATCGCCGAGACGCCTGCCGCAAGCCCGTCGAGCCCGTCGATGAGGTTGATCACGTTGGCGAACCCGACCAGGTAGACGATCGTGATCGGGATCGACAGCAGCCCGAGCATGACCAGCCCGCCGGAGAGCGGGTCTCCCACGAACTCGATGCGCAGCCCCGCGGCAACGACGATACCGGCCGCCGCGATCTGCCCGGCGAGCTTCCAGCCGGGCCGCAGATCGAGCAGGTCGTCGACGATACCGACCGCGAACATGGCGACGAGTCCGGCGAGCACCCCGTAGAGGTTGACCCCCGGTCCGGCGGCATCCGCGAACGACCCGCCCCAACCCAGCCTGATCTCGCCAAAGGCCTGGACCGCGATCGAGCCCATCACGCCGAGGAAGATCGCGACGCCGCCCATCTGCGAGACCGGGTGCGAGTGGATCTTGCGCCCGCCAGGCATCACCACGAGCCCGTAGCGGCGCGAGATGCGCATCACGACGGGCGTGGTCAGCAGCGTGATGACCGCAGCCACAGCGATGAGCACGAGGTAGTGCCGGATGCTCACGCCCGCGCACCCTCAGGCGACGCGTCGGCGGACCGCTCGAGCCGGCGCGGCACCAGCCCGGCCTCGGCGAGCAGCTCCTCGGAGAGCGGGTCGGGATAGGGGTCGCGGAACACGATGTCGACCACGCCGGCGTTGAGCAGGATCTTGGCGCACAGCACGCACGGCTGATGCGTGCAGTACGCGATCGCGCCATCCATCGCGATGCCGTGCTTGGCAGCCTGAATCACCGCGTTCTGTTCGGCGTGGATACCACGGCACAGCTCGTGATGCGAGCCCGACGGGATGCCGCGCTGCTCGCGCAGGCAGCCGACCTCCTCGCAGTGTGCGAGGCCCTTGGGCACGCCGTTGTAGCCGGTGGCTAGGATGCGCTTGTCCTTGACCAGCACCGCCCCGGTGTGTCGCCGGGTGCACGTGGAGCGGCCGGAGACCTGCTCGGCGATGGCCATGAAGTACTCGTCCCAGGAAGGGCGCGGCATGGTGCGGCTCCCTCGCCTGCTACTTGGTGCCGAAGAGTCGGTCGCCGGCGTCGCCGAGACCGGGCACGATGTAGCCGTGGTCGTTGAGGTGCGAATCGATCGAGCAGGTGTAGATGCAGACGTCCTCGGTCGTGCGCAGGACCTCGTCGATGCCCTCCGGCGCGGCGATGAGCACGAGCAGGTTGATGTGGCGCGCACCCTTCTCGCGCAGGAAGTGCACGGCGGCCGAAGCCGAACCGCCGGTCGCGAGCATCGGGTCGACGATGAGCACGTCGCGGTCGGCGATGTCGTCGGGCAGCTTCGCGTAGTACTCGACCGGCAGCAGCGTCTCCGGGTCACGATAGAGGCCCACGTGACCGACCTTGGCCGCCGGGATCAGCTCGAGGATGCCCTCGACCATGCCCAGGCCGGCGCGCAGGATCGGCACGACCGCGACCTTCTTGCCCGCGAGCACCTTGGTGGTCGTCTCGGTCACCGGGGTGGTGACGGTCGTCTCCTCCAGGTGGAACCCGCGCGTGGCCTCGTAGGCCTCGAGCATCGCAAGCTCTTTGACGAGCTCGCGGAACTCCTTCGCGCCGGTGTGGACGTCGCGCAGGATCGAGAGCTTGTGCTGGACGAGCGGGTGATCGACGACGATGACGTTGTCGGGATAGCGCGGGTCGACGGCCATGGTGCGGCTCCTCTCGCGATTCAAAGGGATGTTAGAGCCCGGGATAGAGCGGGTGCTTGTCGAGAAGTGCCTGCACGTCGGTCTTGATGTCTTCGAGCAGGGCGGCGTCCTCGCGCTTGAAGATCGCGTTGGCGAGCAGGCAGCCCACGGTGTGCGCTTCGCCCTCGGAGAACCCGCGCGTCGTCATCGCCGGCGTGCCGACCCTGATACCGCTCGTGACGAACGGGCTCTCCGGGTCGTTGGGGATGGCGTTCTTGTTGACGGTGAAGCCGACCTCTTCGAGGAGCTTCTCCGCTTCCTTGCCGGTGATGCCGGCGGGGCGCAGGTCCACGAGCATGAGGTGGTTGTCGGTACCGCCGGAGACGAGGCGCAGACCGCACTCGACCATCGCGGCGCCCATCGCCTTGGCGTTGACGACGACCTGGTCGATGTAGGTCTTGAACTCGGGCTGCATGGCCTCTTTGAACGCCACGGCCTTGGCCGCGATGATGTGCTCGAGCGGCCCGCCCTGAAGACCCGGGAACACGGCCTTGTCGATGGCGACGGCGTGCTCCTCCTTGCACAGGATGAAGCCGCTGCGGGGACCGCGCAGCGTCTTGTGCGAGGTCGAGGTCACGACGTCGGCGAACGGCACCGGCGAGGGGTGGGCGCCGGTGGCCACGAGGCCGGCGATGTGGGCCATGTCGACCATGAGCTTGGCGTCGACCTTCTTGGCGATGTCGGCGAAGCGCTCGAAATCGATGACGCGCGGGTAGGCGCTGGCGCCGGCGATGATCATCTTGGGGCGATGCTCGAGGGCGAGCGCCTCGACCTCGTCGTAGTCGATGGTCTCGGTGTCGGGGTTCAGGCCGTAGGGCACGACGCTGAACCACTTGCCGGAGAAGTTGACCGGCGAGCCGTGGGTGAGGTGGCCGCCCATCGCGAGGTTCATGCCGAGGACGGTGTCGCCGGGGTTGAGCAGCGCGTAGAAGACCGCCATGTTCGCCTGCGCGCCCGCGTGCGGCTGCACGTTGGCGTGGTCGGCGCCGAAGAGCTGCTTGGCGCGCTCGCGGGCGAGGTCCTCGGCGACGTCGACGCACTCGCAACCGCCGTAGTAGCGCTTGCCGGGCAGGCCCTCGGCGTACTTGTTGGTCAGAACGGTGCCGGCGGCCTCGAGGACCGCGGGCGAGACGAAGTTCTCGCTGGCGATGAGCTCGATGGTGCCTCGCTGGCGGGCGAGTTCGCAGTCGATGACGGCAGCGATCTCAGGGTCCTGCATGCGGATGTGCTCGAGTGCCATGGTTCCCTCTCGTCCTTCCTGACCGGTCTGCGCAGCTTGTTCGTCGCGGCGCAGGCTACTTCTCCAGTGCGGTGATCTTGTCGATGCGACGCTGGTGACGCTCGCCGCCAAAAGCCGTGTCGACGAAGGCGTCGACGATCTGCTCGTTGACCTGGACCGGCACGAAGCGGCCCGAGACGGTGACGACGTTGGCGTCGTTGTGCTCGCGGGCCAGCGCAGCGAACTCGGGGCTCGTCACGTTGGCGGCGCGCACGCCGTCGACTTTGTTGGCGGCGATCGCCATGCCGATACCCGTGCCGCAGACGAGCACCCCGCGCTCGGCCTCGCCTGTGCTCACCGCACGCGCGACCGCGAGCGCGTAGTCCGGGTAGTCGACGGACTCCTCGTTGAAGGTGCCGAGGTCGCTGACCTCGTGCCCCTCGGACTCGAGATGCGTCCTGAGGCGCTCTTTCTGCTCGAAGCCGGCGTGATCGGAAGCGATGGCGACGCGCATGGGATCGAGTGCCCCCTCGGGTTGGGTTCCGGAGTCTAGAGATTGTACCTCACACCCGCCGTCCGGCGATGCCCTACACGGGCGCGGCGCAGTCCTGCGCGCACGAAGGGCCCCGGGGTGCGCGTCCGGGGCCCTTCGAGTACAGCACGCGTGAAGTGAACGGGCCTAGGACGCGGCGACTTCCTTGATGCGCTCGGCCGCCACCGCACCCTCGCGGACGACGACGGGCTCGGCGCCCGTGCACACGACGACGGTCGAGGCCATCTGGTGCTCGGTCTCGCCACCGTCGAGGGAGAGGTCCGCATGGGCGATGATCCGCGGCTCGACCTCTGCGAACGAGCCGGGGGCGGGGTTTCCGTGGGTGTTGGCCGACGTCGCGAAGATCGGCCCGCCGGCCGCGATGAGGAGCTCGCGGACGACCTCGTGATCGGGAGAGCGCAGGCCGATGGTGCCGTCGGGGGCCACGAAGTCGCGCGGCACCCGCTCCGACGCCTTCACGACGATCGTGACCGCGCCGGGCCAGAACTCGTGAGCGATCTTGTGCGCGTACGCGGGCACCTCGGCGCCCCAGGTGTCGAGCGCGTCCTCGGTCTCGACCAGCATCGGGATCGGAAGGTCGGCGGGACGGACCTTGACCTCGAACATCTCGTGCGGCCCGAACTTGGAGTCCGCAAGCGCACCGAGACCGTACACGGTCTCGGTGGGAAACACGATGATCCCGCCGTCACGGAGTACCGTGGCGGCGAGATTTATCACTTCTGCAGACGGGTTCTCCGGATCGATGTGGTAGCTCTTGGACATAGCGTACCGCCTCCTGTCTCCCCAACTTTGACGGTCGGACCCGGGAACGAACCCGGACCTTCACACGCTTCAGGGCGTCTGCGCGAGCCGCGCGACCAGGACTCTGTCGCGGCCGGTCAGATCGCGCACGACCCTGACCTCTTCATACCACTCTAGCGCTTCTTCAGCGGCGGCTTGCGCCCTTCTTTCGTCCAGTTCGACGGCGAGCAGCCCACCCCTGCGCAGCCAGCGCGTCGCCTCGAACGCGAGACGGCGAAACACGTCGAGGCCGTCGGGACCGCCGTCCAGCGCGAGGTGCGGCTCGTAGCCGACGACCTCGGCGGGCAAACCCGGCACGTCCGCGCTTGGGATGTAGGGCGGATTGCTGACGATCGCATCGAGCCGGCCTTCCAGCTCGGGCGGCAGCGGCGCGAGCAGGTCGCCCACCAGCGCGGTGACGCGATCGTCCAGCGCGAGCCGGGCCGCGTTGTCCGCGGCGACGGTGACCGCCTCGTCGGACAGGTCGGTCGCCCACACGCGTGCACCGGGGTGCTCCTGCGCCAGCGACAGCGCCACCACGCCCGACCCGGTGCACGGATCGGCCACGAGCGGCGCCTCGATACCCGCGAGGGCCTCGAGCGCCTCCCCCACCAAGATCTCGGTCTCCGGACGCGGGATCAAGACGCCGGGGCGCACCTTGACGATCAGATGGCGAAACGCGACCTCGCCGGTGACGTACTGCAGCGGCTCCCCGGCCGCGCGGCGCTTGACCGCCTCGCGCAGCATGGAGCGCTCCTCGGGCGTGAGGGGGCGGTCGTGGTAGGCGTAGAGCTCGACGCGCGACAGGCCGGTGGCCGCCGAGAGCAGCCACTCCGCGCTGCGACGCGGGTGCTCGTCACCCTTGTCCGCGAGATAGCCGCGCGTCCAGTCGAGCGCGGCCTTGAGCGTCCAGACCTGCTCGGCCACCGGCGGCCTAGCCCTCGGCGAAGGCGGCGAGACGCTCCGCGCGGTCGGCGGCGACGAGCGCCTCGACGATGTGGTCGATCTCGCCGGCCATGATGGCGGGGATGTTGTGGACGGTCAGGCCGATACGGTGGTCGGTGACGCGGTCCTGGGGGTAGTTGTAGGTGCGGATCTTCTCGGAGCGATCGCCCGAGCCGATCTGGCTGCGCCGCTGCGCCCCGAGCTCGGCCTGCTGCTTCTCGAGCTCGACCTCGTAGATGCGGGCGCGCAGGACGCGCATCGCGGCTTCCTTGTTCTGGAGCTGCGACTTCTGGTTCTGCGACTGCACGACGGTGCCGGTGGGCAGGTGCGTGATGCGCACCGCCGAGTCGGTCGTGTTGACGGACTGGCCGCCGGGACCGCTCGCGCGGTAGACGTCGATGCGCAGATCGCTCTGGTGGATCTCGACCTCGACGTCCTCGACCTCGGGAAGCACGGCGACCGTGGCGGTCGAGGTGTGGATGCGGCCCTGGGACTCGGTGGCGGGAACGCGCTGCACGCGGTGCACGCCGGACTCGAACTTCATCTTGGAGTAGACCTTGTCACCCTTGATGCGGAACGAGACGTCCTTGAAGCCGCCCGTGTCGGACTCGCTCGCGTCGATCTCCTCGACCTTCCACTTCTGGAGCTCGGCGTAGCGGGTGTACATGCGGTACAGGTCGCCGGCGAAGATCGCCGCCTCATCGCCACCGGCGCCCGAGCGGATCTCGACGATGATGTCCTTCTCGTCGTTGGGGTCGCCCGGCAGCATCATGACCTTGATCTCGTCCTCGAGCGCGGGGATGCGGGCCTCGAGCTCCTTGGCCTCCTCGGCCGCCATCTCCTTGAACTCGGGGTCGGTCTCGTTGTGGAGCACCTCTTTGGCGCCTTCGAGCTCGTCGAGCACGCTCAGGTACTCGCGCGCCTTCTCGGCGAGCGGGGCCTGCGAACGCTGCTCCTTGGCGAGGCGCGCGTACTCCTTCTGGTCCGCGAGCACGGCGGGATCGCCGAGCTTGGCGGTGAGTTCGTCGAAGATGCTGATGATCTTTTCGAGCTTCTCGCGCATGTGGTTCAGATACTCCTCAAAGGGGTCAGATCAGGGACTCAATCCTAGCACGCAGCCGTCGGCGCTCCGGCGCCCTCAGGCGAGGTCGAGCAGCGGGTCGTCGACGGGGACGCGCCCCTCTTCCCGGTCCTCGCGAGCGATGACCGGCAACACGGCGGCGACGGCGACCTCGATCATCTGGTCATCGGGCTCCCGGGTGGTCATCCGCTGCAGCTGCAGGCCGGGCCACAGGACGGCCTTGACGATCGGGTTCTCCGAGTGCGAGCCCGCCCACTTGACGGTCACCTCGTAGGCGAGCCCGGCGACCAGCGGCAGGAACAGGATGCGGGTGAAGATCGAGAGCAGCAGCACCTGCCAGCGGGCGTCGAGCCCCAGCTGCGCGGCCATCCACCGGACGGGCACGAGCGAGAACACGATGAGCGCCACGATCATGACCATGAGCAGGAACGACGTACCGCAGCGCACGTGCTTGGTCGAGTACTTCTGGATCAGCGGCGCCTCGAGCGGGATGCCGTGCTCGTAGGCGTGGATGACCTTGTGCTCCGCCCCGTGGTAGGCGAACACCCGCTGGATGTCCTCGAGCCGGCTGATCGCCCAGATGTAGACGAAGAACGCGACGACGCGCAAGACGCCGTCGACGACGTTCCAGGTGAACGGGTGGTCGATCTGCGAACCGACCATGAAGTTGGTGAGCACGGCGGGCGCCACGATGAAGATCAGCAGCGCGAGGCCGACGCCGAAGATCAGCGAGAACGTGATCTCCTTGCCGCTGAGCTGCTCCTCCTCGGTCTCGCCGGACAGCGCCGCCGAGACGGTGAACGCCTTCATCGCGAGCGAGAGGGTCTCCACGAGCGCCACGACGCCACGGATGATCGGCTTGCGCATCCATTCGTGCTTCTTGGCCGCCGAGGTCAGGTCGTGCTCCTCGAAGTGGATCGCGCCGTCCGGGGTGCGCACGGCGACGGCCCAGTTGTACTTGCCGCGCATCATCACGCCCTCGAGGACGGCCTGGCCGCCGATGTGGGTGTGGCTCACCGGGCCGTCGAGGCGCACGACGGCGTCTTGCTGCGGGGCGGCGGTACTCTCGCTCACGGCTTCACTCGTTTCGGGGCCTTGGGGTAGGGGTCGCCACAGGTCATCGCGCCCTCGCGGCACGCACCGCGACGGCAGGAAGCTCCCGCGTCGCTGAACAGGTACGGCGCGGTCGGCTCGACCAGATCGAGCATCGCGAGCGCGAGGTCCCTGATCTCCCACTGCGCGCGCTTGCAGCAGCGCAGCTCGAGGAAGTGGAGCAGCTCGCGGACGTTCATGGTGACCACGATCTTGGTCTCCATGGCGTTGGGCAGCAGGTAGCGGGCGTCCTCCGCGGGCACGCCGGCGTCGATCAGCGCGCGGTACGCGAGAAACGCCTCACCGCACGCCTCGAGAAACGCCTGGCGCGCCTCGGGGTCGGCGTCGACCGTCGGCGGCACGATGAAGGCGGGGTCGTCGTCGTAGGCGACGTAGCGCTGCGACTGCTGGTTGTAGCTCGCGAGCCGGTGCCGTACGAGCTGGTGGGTGAGCGCCCGGCTCACGCCGTCGATCGCGAAGGTGTAGCTCACGTGCTCGAGCGCCGAGAAATGCCCGCTCGACATGATCGTGTAGAGCACCTTCTCGACCGCCTCGTCGCTCATGTGCTCCATGAGCTCGGCGGCGCCGACCGGCGCGTAGCAGACGCGGGCGGCGACGGCGATCGCGCGCTCGGGGTCCGGCGTGTGGGAAAGCAGGCGGACGTCCATTGCCTTGTGGCCTTTCGACGCGGCGAGCATCGGTGGAAACGAAACGGGGAGGCGCAGCGCGCCTCCCCATTCTAGTCGTGCGTGCGAGATGCGCGAGGGCTACTCGGCGGTCTCCTCGGCAGCGGGCTCCTCGACGACGTCGCCGGCGGTCTCCTCGACAGCGGCAACCTCCTCGACGGCCTTGGCCTTGGGGGCCTCGTCCTCGAACTTGGCGGCGCGGGCGGCCTTCTCGGCGGCCTTGGCGTCGCGCTCGGCCTTGAGCTTGGCAGCGGCATCCTCGGCAGCCTTGCGGCGGGCCTCCTTCTCGGCGGCCTCCTTCTCGAGGACGGCGCTGGCGGCCGAACCGAACTTGTCGGCGAAGCGCTGGACGCGCCCACCGGTGTCAACGAACTTCTGCTGACCGGTGAAGAACGGGTGGCACTGGTTGCACAGTTCCACGTGCAGCTCGCCGCCGGCCGAGGAACGAGTCTCGAAACGGCTGCCGCAGGAGCAGACAACCGTGGTCGTCTCGTAGTTAGGGTGGATACCCTCTTTCACTTCTGAACACCTCCGATGGTGCTCTGGTTTCCGACCAGAGCTGAGGACAGCCCGAGCAGTCTACCACCGCGCACGCGATGCGGCAACGGTGCGACTGAGCGGCCTACAGGTCTATTCCGTTGCCCTTCTCCGACGCCTTGCGCGCCATCTTGCCGAGGAACTCCATGTTGGAGTCGGTCTGCTTCAGGCCCTTGAGCAGCATGTCCATCGCGCGCTCGGGGCTGTCGATGCCGTGCAGGATGCGGCGCACGCCCCACACGAACGGGGCTTCCTGCGGGTCGAGCAGCAGCTCCTCTTTGCGGGTGCCGGAGCTGATGACGTCGATCGCCGGGAAGATGCGGCGGTCTGCGAGGCCGCGGTCCAGGCGCAGCTCCATGTTGCCGGTGCCCTTGAACTCCTCGAAGATCACCTCGTCCATCTTCGACCCGGTGTCGATGAGCGCGGTGGCCAGGATCGTGAGCGAGCCGCCGTGCTCGATGTTGCGCGCGGCGCCGAAGAACTTCTTGGGCGGGTACAGCGCGGTCGAGTCGACGCCGCCGGACAGGATTCGGCCCGACGCCGGCTGGGCGAGGTTGTAGGCACGCGCGAGGCGGGTGATCGAGTCGAGCAGGATCACGACGTCGGCGCCGCCCTCGACGAGTCGCTTGGCGCGCTCGATGACGAGCTCGGCGACGGCGATGTGCTGGTCGCTCGGCATGTCGAAGGTCGACGAGACGACCTCGCCGTGGATCGAGCGCTCCATGTCCGTGACTTCCTCAGGGCGCTCGTCGACGAGCAGGCACATGAGGTAGACCTCGGGGTTGTTGGCCGAGATCGCGGCCGCGACGTCTTTGAGAACGGTGGTCTTGCCGGCCTTGGGCGGCGAGACGATCAGGCCACGCTGGCCCTTGCCGATCGGGGCGACCAGGTCGATGGTGCGCGCGGTGAGCTGCTTGGTGCCGTGCTCCATCCGCAGGCGCTCATCGGGATAGACGGGCGTCAGGTCGGCGAAACGGGGGCGCCCCTTGTTCTGGTCGGGGGCCTTGCCGTTGATGAGGTCGATGCGCTGGATCGCCGGGTACTTCTCGTTGTCGCGCGGCGGACGGACCTGACCGATGATCATGTCGCCGCGGCGAAGCTCGTTGCGGCGAACCGCCGACATCGAGACGTAGACGTCGTGATCGCCGGGAAGGTAGCCGCTCGTGCGAACGAAGCCGTAGCCCTCCGGAAGCACGTCGAGCACGCCCGAGATCTCGATGAAGCCCTCGGCCTTGACCTTGGCCTCCAGCACGGCGTCAACGATCTCGTCCTTCTTCTTGAGGGACTTCACGTCGAGCTCGATCTCGGCTGCCATCGCCCGAAGCTCGGCGACGGTCATCGCCGTGAGCTGCTCGCGTGTCACTGACGGCTTGGGAGCCGCATCCTGCTGACCGCCCTGACCGCCTCCGCGGCGCCCACGCTTGCGAGGTCGTGCCGTCATGCGTTCTTCACCTTTTCCCAGTCAGCAAGGAAGGACTCGAGACCGCGGTCGGTCAGCGGGTGCTTCACGAGGTTCTTGAGTACGGCGAACGGGACCGTCGCGATGTCGGCGCCCATGAGCGCGGCCTGCGTCACGTGGTTCGCCGAGCGGATCGAGGCCGCGATGACCTCGACGTCGTGGCCGAAGTCGTAGTTGTTCAGCGCGACGACGACGTCGTTGAGCTGGGCGATGCCGTCCTCGGAGATGTCGTCGAAACGACCCACGAACGGCGAGATGTACGAGGCGCCCGAGCGGGCGGCCAGCATGGCCTGAGGCACGGTGAAGCACAGGGTCATGTTCACCTTGATGCCCTTGGCGTGCAGCGCCTTGGTGGCCGCGAGGCCCTCGGGCATCGTGGGGACCTTCACGATGAGGTTGGGGGCCAGCTCGGCCAGCTCCTCGCCCTCACGGATGATCTCGTCGCGGTGCAGTCCGACGGTCTCGCCGCTGACGGGGCCCTCGCAGATCTCGCAGATCCGCTTGAGGTGGTTGTGGAAGTCGGCGAGCTTGCCGCCTTCGCGTGCGTAGAGCGTGGGGTTGGTCGTCACGCCGGCGAGCACGCCCCAGCTGGCGGCCTCCTCGATTTCGGCGATGTTCGCCGTGTCCAGGAAGAACTTCACGTTGCGCTGTCCTCTCGGTTCCTCAAGCCGGGCCTTGTGCCGGCTCTCATTCCTCTTCGATTGCGGCGGCCACCACGTGCTCGAGCACGTCAGCGACGGTGCGGTCGAGCTGGTGGCTGTAGATCACCGGGATGCCGCGTTCCCGGGCAAGGTCCTCGATGTAGTGGCCAAGCAGTCGGATGTCCCCGAAGTTCGACCGGTACCGATCCAGCGGGCGCGTCCCCTCCGTCTGGATGTCGCGGATGTAGAAGTGGCTCAGATGAGACCGCTCGTCATCCACACCTATGACAAGCTGCACGACCCGCGCGTTCTTGAACTGGAGCGGATCGAGATACCCCGGCACGAGGTGCACGCCCTCGATCACCAGCGACACGCCTTCGAGTACCGCGCGGTCGATGAGGGCTTTGACGCCGGTGTTCACGACAGCGGTCTGCTCGCGGAAGCCGACGATCACGGGATTGGCGCCCTGCGGCACCGGGACTCGCAGACCCCGCCACGCCGAGAACGCGCTCTCGTAGATCGCGGGCATGAGGTCACGACTGAATATACCACGCATGACCTCCCGGACGGAATCCGTCGAGGAAATCCTCGTGATACCCAGGCGGTGGGCGACCTCGGTGGCCACGGTCGACTTGCCGACGCCGGTCGTGCCGCCGATGAGCACGATCAGCGGGCGGTCGAGCCGCGAGACGTCGCGAAGCCGCAGGTAGCGGCGAGCGTAAGACTCGTCGGCCAGATTCGAGAGGTACTCGGCCGCCAGCTGCCGCAGCCGGTCGCTGCTGATGTCGAGCTCGGCGCGGTCGCGCAGGTCGGTCTGGATCGCCTGAGCTATCTCGTACGCCTTGCTCGGGGCGAGTCCGGTCGCGGTGAGCGACTGCGCGAGAAGCCCTTTGGAGAACGGCAGGCCGTGCGCCTTGTCCGAGATGGTGATCTGCGGCTGCGAATCGGGCATGCTCAGCGCCCCTTCGTCCGCGCGGTGCCGCGCTCGAGCGCGAGCGCCGCCGCACGGTCCACGAGATGCCCGAGGTCGTGACCGTCGACCGCCACCGGCACGTTGTCGCACAGCACCGTGGGCACGCCGACCTCCTCGCCGGCGGCAGCGACCACGTCGATGGCTGCGGCCTTGAGCTCGGTGACGAGCATGTCGAACGCGCCCGCGTGTCGCTGCAGGTCCGCGCGCAGCCGCTTGCGATTGGACAGCGAGGTGCTGACCGCGACGACCTCGCAGCCGAACTCGCTCTCGAGATAGTCCGCCAGCCGCGGCGCGATCGCCGGCGGTGCGGTCGTCGCGAAGAGCACGCGATGGCCCTCGACCGGCAGGATCGGCGCCGGACGCAGCGTGGTGGCGACCACGGGAAGGTCGGGCGCCAGCTGGGCGAACGCCGCGCGCACCTCTTCGATCTGCTCTGCGGACGCGAGCGGCTCCTCGGCCGACGCGATGATCGCCAGATCGGCGCGGCCGACGCGGTACGGGCCGAAGAAGTCCGTGATGTAGCCCGCCCCACGCGCCGCGGAGGCCACGAGGATGGAGGCGTCGGCATGCACCGGCGGAATGGCGGCGCCGGAGCCCTCGAGCACCATGATCTCCTTGCACAGCGAGTCGGCGAGACGCGCGCCGTCGGGCACGTTGCTGAAGTACGTCTCGCCGGCCATGCCGCCTCCGCAGCGGCGACAGCCGACGGTCGTCACGCGGCTCATGACCGCGTCCTCGTAGTTGTCGCTCGAGGCGTGCTTCCCCTCGCGTGCCAGCGCCAGCAGATCCGGCGTCGTCAGCTCGACCTGTTCGCCGTGGATCAGCTCCGGCTCGCTCGGGCCGCCCCGCCCCATGGCGAGCACGACGACATCACGCCCCGCCGCCTTGAGTCGTCGCGCCACGTAGGCGGACACGGCCGTCTTGCCGACCCGCTTGCCCGTACCGATGATGCCGAGCGTCGGCGTGCACACCACGACGCGAGCGCGCGGTGCCGTGAACGAGAAGTCCGCGCCACGGTAGTCGACGCCGCACCCGAGCGCGATCGACGCAAGGCTGAAGCGGTCCGCGCTCGAGAGCACCGGCTCGTCGGAGAGGTCCACGAGCGCGTCGGGCTCGAAGCGCTCTATCGCGCAGCGCACCGCCGCCTCCGGCGTCTCGCCCGTCACGATCGGGACGCCATAGGCGGCCATGCCGTGCTCGAGGTCGACCTTCTCGGTGCCGCCGATGAAGCAGGCGGCCGCCACATCGTGCTCGGCGCCGAGCGCGCTGAGCGCGAAGCGGACGACCGGCGGGTAGTGCTCGCCATCGACAAGGGCAACCACGCGGCTCATCGCCTACTCCTCATCATCGTGCTCGGCAAACGACGCGGCGTGGCGCCAGTTGCAGACCGGCTGGTTGATGTCGCGGTAGTCGGCGACGACGTGCGCATCGACGTAGGGCTCCTTGAGCATCACCCGGACACGCGAGCCCTCGGAGATCTCGATGACGTTGTAGCAGGGGCGCACCTTGCCGCGCAGGCGGTGCGTGCAGCAGGTCCCCGCGTTCACGATGAGCATGTCCTCGAGGCGCCAGACGTTGGGGACGTGCTTGTGCCCGCACAGCACGAGATCGACGCCGGTGTCGGCCAGCACGCGCAGCAGGTCGCCGGCGTCGAAGACGATGTTGCGTTCCCGCCCCGTGCCGGGCACGGGGACGAGGTGGTGGTGCATCGTGACGACGCGGAAGTCCTCGCCGCAGTCGTTGAAGCGCTCCTGGATCCACCGGTAGCGTTCGCGCCCGATGCGCCCGGAGTCCAGGTCGGGCTCGCTCGAGTCCAGCCCGAGCACGCGTACCGCGCCGACCTGCATCTCCTGGCTGCGCGCGCCGAACAGCTCGGTGAAGTGCTCGTCCCCCACGTTGCGCGCGTCGTGGTTGCCGAGCAACACCATGCGGCTCTCGCACTCGAGGCCGTCGATGAGCCGTTTGGCTGCCTTGAACTCCTGCCTGAAGCCCATGTCGGTCAGATCGCCGGAGACCACCACCATGTCCGGCCCGATCTCGTTGAGCTCGTCGATCACGCGCTTGGCGAGCGACGGGATGTGGTAGCGCGACCCGCAGTGCAGGTCCGATATGTGTGCGATGACGACCTTGTCTTCCATCGCCCCTCCCCCGGTCGGGGACTCGCTAGTGTGGCAACGTGCTGCGCGCTGCGTCCTCGCGCTGCATGAGCGCGCCGATCGTGTCGAGCCGGTCGGTCAGGCCCACGAGGCTCGAGAGCAGCGGCCCCAGGTCCTCCTCGTAGGTGATCGTGTCGTAGTCGCCCTTGATGCCGCCGGCACGCGCCGCCGCGTCGAGTGCCTCCTGCATCGTGCCCAGCTTGTCCACGAGCCCGAGCCCCTTGGCGGTGTCACCGTCCCATGCCCACCCGGTGGCCAGGCTCTCGACCTCGGAGCGGGGCATGTCGCGGCCCTCGGCCACGATGTCGATGAACTGCTCGTAGGAGTTGTCGACCTCGCCTTGGATGAGCGCGCGCTCCTCCTCGGTCAGCGGGCGATAGGGCGAGCCGGCGTCCTTGTACTTGCCGGCGGTGATCACCTGGAACTCGACACCCACCTTGTCGAGGAGCCCGGAGACGTTGGGGATCTCGGAGATGACACCGATGCTGCCCACGGCCGTGCCGGGAAGCGCCCAGATCTGGTCCGCCTGAGAGGAGACCATGTAGGCGCCCGACGCGTTGACGTCTCCGGACGAGACCACGACGGGCTTGTCGCAGTCCTTGACATAGCTCGCGATCTCCTCGCTGGCGGCCACCGTGCCGCCGGGAGAGTCGACCCGCAGCACGATCGCCTTGACCGACTCGTCGTCGATCGCCTGCTGGAGCTGGTCTTGGAAGTACTCCGGCGTCACGTACCCGCCGTAGGGGTCGCCGGTGCCGGCGATCACGCCGTCGATGTAGATCACCGCGACCGCGTCACCGGATATGCCGGCGCCGAGCGCATCGGAACTGCCACCGAGGCTGGCGATGCTGAACGCGCAGCTGGTCACGAGCCCCGCGATGACGAGCACCGCGCCGAGCGTCCACCAGATCCACGCACGCGACCGGCGCGGAGGCTCGGGCCGGGCACCGTCGTCCTGCGGCGACGCGGGGGGAACCGACGGCTCCGCGGCGGCGGGCGGGACGGGAGCGACAGGCGGCTGCGACGGGAATCCCTGATCGGGCATGTTACCTCCGGGTGAGACGCGTCACGCCGAGCGGCGGACGGAGCGGTACCCAGATTCTTCCCCACGAGCAAGGGCGGGTCAACACGATCGGCGCCACCAAACGGGTGCGCCGCGCGAAACAGCGCCGCAGGCCAGCACGGGCTAGAGCAGCCGTGCGCCCCAACGGTCGATCGCGAGCGCCTCAGGCGAGCGGCGGGTCCCGAGGGCCCGGATACGCGACGCGGCCCGGCCCGCGATCTCCTCGGCCAGATCGTGCGCCGCGCGATCGGTGTCGCCGGCGACGATGCCGATGACGGTCGGGCCCGCTCCGGAGAGCGCGACACCCGCCGCCCCGGCGTCACGCAGGATGGCGGCGACCTGCTGCAGGTCACCGACGGCCTTGGCGCGATACGGCTCGTGCAGGCGATCCGCGAAGGCGTCGCCGAACAGCTCGGGACGACCGGCCGCTATCGACGCGGCAAGCAGCCCGGCGTGCGCGACGTTGAACGAGGCGTCGGCGTGCGAGACCTCGTCGGGGAGCATGGCGCGGGCGGTCCTCGTCGACAGCTCGGTGAGTGCCGGCACGGCCACGGCCGCCAGCCCGCGGGCGGGCTCGAACCGCGCGAACCGCGCGCGGCCCTCGTCGGTCCAGCAGACGGTGAAGCCGCCAAAGAGCGCGGCGGCGACGTTGTCGGGATGGCCCTCGATCTCGGCCGCGATCTCGAGGCGTCGCTGGTCGCCGAAGTCGGCACCGGCCAGCGCCTCGCCCAAGAGCAGTCCGCCGACGATCGCGGCGCTCGACGAGCCGAGCCCCGAGCCGGTGGGGATGCGGTTCAGGCAGCGGATGTGCGCACACAGCTCGGGCCGGTCCGCCTCGGCGAAGGCCCGCGCCATCGACAGCGCGACGACGTTGGTGGCGTCGGTCGCGAGCACGCCAGCACCCTCGCCCTCGACCTGCACGGCCCAGTCCGGCGCGAGCTCGGCCTCGAAGCGGTTGCGCAGGTCCAACGCGAGTCCGAAGCTGTCGAACCCGGGACCGAGGTTGGCCGACGTGGCCGGGACGAGGACGGCGGCGCCCACGGCTCTACAGGTCCTCGACGCGGATGACGGCGGCGATCTCGAGAACCGACTCGTTCTCGCCGATCTCGTCGAGAGCGGTGCGCACGTCGGCCTCAAGCGCGGTGTGCGTCACGTAGACGAGCTCGGCGGTGACACCCTCCTGAGCCGGACGCTGGATCACACTCGCGAGCGACACGCCGTGGTCGCCAAAGACCTTGGCGGTGGCGGCGAGGACGCCGGGCTTGTCGGCCACGAGAAGGCGGATGTAGTAGCGGGTCTGCAGGTCGGAGATGTCGCGGACCGCGTGGTGCTCGGTGCAGGTGCAACCGACGACCGGAGCGCAGTCCGTCTGGATGTTGCGCGCGACCTCGACGAGGTCACCGACGACGGCGGAGGCGGCCGGCAGCGAGCCGGCGCCCTCGCCGAAGAACATCGTCTCGCCCACGGCGTCACCGACGACGTAGATGGCGTTGTAGACCCCGTTGACGCTCGCGAGCGGGTGCGCGGCCGGGATCATCGTCGGGTGGACCCGGATGTCGATGCCCTCAGGCGTGCGCCGCGCGATGGCGAGCAGCTTGATGGTGTAGCCGATCTGGCGCGCGTAGGCGATGTCGGCGGGAGCGATCGATCGGATGCCCTCCGCGGGGACCTGCGGCAGCACGACCCTGCTGTTGAAGGCGATGGACGCGAGGATCGCGATCTTGGCGGCGGCGTCGTAGCCGTCGACATCGGCGGTCGGGTCCGCCTCGGCGAAGCCGCGCTCCTGGGCCTCGGCCAGAGCGCTCGCGTAGTCCAGGCCGTTCTCGGCCATGCGCGTGAGCATGTAGTTGGTGGTGCCGTTGACGATGCCCATGACCGTGGAGATCTCGTTGCTCGTCAGCGAGTGCTTGAGCGGCTCGATGATCGGGATGCCGCCGCCGACGCTGGCCTCGAAGCGGATGTCGACCCCGTTGGCCTCGGCCGCCTCCATGACCTCCTCGCCCGACGTCGCCATCAGCGCCTTGTTCGCGGTCACGACGGCCTTGCCCGACCCGAGCGCGGTGAGCACGACATCGCGCGCCACACCCGTGCCGCCGATGAGCTCGATGACCACGTCGAGCGACGGGTCGTCGATGAGCGCGAACGCGTCTGTCGTGCACGCGTCGAGCGGCAGACCGAGCTCGGCGAAACGGGACTCGCTGCGATCGGCGAAACGAGCGAGCTCGATGTCGACGCCCGCCCGACGGCGGAAGTCCTCGCGGTGACGGTTCAGGATGTCGACGACACCGCTGCCGACGGTGCCCAGGCCGATGAGGCCGACGCGGACGGTACGCATGACTACTACCTCCGAGCGCTCCTGCGGGAGCGATACCAGTGACGAAGTGCGCCTATTGTAGCCGACCCCGCGCGGGCGGTGAGGGCCGGCGGCGGCTAGAGCTGGTCGCCGGCCATCCAACCGAGGTACTCCGCGAGGTCGGCCTGCCGCGCCGACTCCCCGCCCCCCTGCAGCTCGCGACGGTACTCGGCCGCCGCGATCAGGTCGCGCGGGTCCGCACGCCCGGCCTCGACCCACATCGCCAGCTTCCCGAGATCACCGTCACTGAGCTTGAGCGCCGCCAGCATCAGGCGGCACGACGTGAGGTCCGAGAGCTCGGGGTCGCCGCCGGGGTCCTCGCCGACCAGGCCCGCCACCAGCACGGCCGCCCGGTTGGCGTCGGCTCCCGAGAAGACCGCCCTGAGCCGCGCGTCGACCACGGCCGAGGTCCACAGGCGGCCCTTGATCGCGAACTCGTCCACCCCTACTCGACCTCGCACTTCATGAGGTCGTCGTAGGTCTCGCGGCGCACCACCCAGCGCCAGGAGCCGTCGGCCACGAAGACGACACCGGGGCGCACCTGCTTGTTGTAGTTGCTGCTCATCGACTGGCAGTACGCCCCGGTTGCGCAGACACACAGCACGTCGCCGACCTCGGGACACTGCAGCGGCGCGTCGTTGACGACGATGTCGCCACTCTCGCAGTGCTTGCCGGCCACGGTGGCGACCATCTCGCGCGGCTGGTCCGCCTTGTTGGCCAGCAGCGCCTCGTAGTGCGCGTCGTAGAGCGAGGTGCGGATGTTGTCCGACATGCCGCCGTCGACCGCCACGTAGGTGCGGATGTTCGGGATCTCCTTGATGGAGCCCACGGTGTAGAGCGTCACGCCGGCGTTTGCCACGATCGAGCGGCCCGGCTCGACTGCCATCGCGGGCACGGTGAGGCCGTGCTTCTCGCACTCCTCCTTGATCCCGTCGACGACCACCTTGCCGTAGTCCTGGATCGTGGACGGCTCGTCCGGGATGCCGTAGGCGATGCCCAGCCCGCCGCCGGTATCGAGCATGCGCACCTCGACTCCGGTCTCGGCCTTGATCTCGGCGATGAAGTCGACGATGACCTCGATGGCCTTGGAGAAGCTGTGCAGCGCGAAGATCTGGCTGCCGATGTGCATGTGCAGGCCGTCGAAGTCGATGCCGGGCAGCTCGATGGCGCGCTTGACCGCCTGCATCGCGAGGCCCTGGTTGCGCCCGAAGCCGAACTTCGAGTCCTCGGCGCCGGTCATGATGAAGTCGTGGGTGTCGGCCTCGACGCCCGGCGTGACGCGCAGCAACACCTTCTGCGAGACGCCCCGCTCGGTGGCCAGCGCGCTCAGGCGGTCCATCTCCTCGAACGAGTCGACGACGATGCGGCCGACTCCGGCCTCAAGGCACTCGACGAGCTCCCCCGGCGTCTTGTTGTTGCCGTGGACGTAGATGCGCTCCATCGGGAAACCGGCGCGCCGGGCGAACGCGAGCTCGCCGCCGCTCGAGACATCGAGACAGCAGCCTTCCTCGGCCACGAGCTTGACCATCGCCAGCGACATGAACGCCTTGCCGGCGTAGACCACGTCGACGTCGGGCCAGTGATAGGTCGTCCACTTCACGTACTCGCGCAGCTGGCGGCGGATCGTCGCCTCGTCCATGACGTAGAGCGCCGTGCCCGCCTCGGCGGCGAGCTCGACGGTGTCGACACCGCCGACCCACAGGTGACCGTCCTTGACCTCGGCCGTCATCGGCAGCACCGACATCAGGTCGTGTGCGGTCTTGCGGTCCGGCGTCGCCGGCGGTCGGGGCGCTGAAGGCCTGCCCATGGTCTCTCCCCTTTGGTCGACGGGCTACTTAGTATATGCTAAGTAATGCGATTCGCACATGCTAGATGTGTGGCGGCGATGCGTCAAGGGAGCTACATGCGCTCCGGCGCGCCTACGCCGAGCAGCCCCAGCGAGGTGCGCAGAACGCGTCGCGTCGCGTCCACGAGTGCGAGGCGCGCGGCGGTCAGCCTCTCATCGTCGCTCACGACGCGACACACCGTGTAGAACTGGTGGAAGGTCGCCGCAAGATCCTCGGCGTAGCGGGCGATGCGGTTGGGAGCCAGGTCGCGTGCGGCGGCCTCGACGACGTCCGGGAACTCGTCGAGCTTGCGCATCAACGCGAGCTCGGCCTCCTGCGAGAGCGGCTCGAGGTCCGCGCCGGCGAGCGAAAGGCGCGCCGAGAGCGTGTCGGCGTCGAAGGTGTCGTCCTCCCCCGCCTGCGCGGCCTTGCGCAGGATCGAGCAGATGCGCGCGTAGGCGTACTGCACGTAGTAGACGGGGTTGTCGGCGCTCTGCTGGCGCGCGAGCTCGATGTCGAAGTCGACGGGCTGGTCGGTGCTGCGCCGAAGGAACCAGTAGCGGGCGGCGTCGGCCCCGACCTCCTCGACGAGCTCCTCGAAGGTGACCATCTCGCCGGTGCGCTTGCTCATCCGCACGGCCTCGCCGTTGCGGAACAGGTTGACGAGCTGACCGATCACGACGTCGAGCTGCCCCGGGTGACCGAGGGCCGCGACCGCGGCCTGCATGCGGCCGACGTAGCCGTGGTGGTCGGCGCCCCAGATGTTGATGACGCGGTCGAAGCCGCGATCGAACTTGTCCTTGTGATACGCGATGTCGGCCGCGAAGTAGGTGTAGGCGCCGTCGGCCTTCTTGAGCACGCGGTCCTTGTCGTCACCGAAGGGCGTCGAGCGGAACCAGGTCGCGCCGTCGAGCTCGTAGATGTGGCCCGCCTCGCGCAGCTGGGCGATGGCCTGCTCCACCTCGGACGGCTCGCCGTTGGGACCCGGCTCGTGCAGCGTACGCTCGGAGAACCAGACGTCGAAGTCGACGCCGAAGTCATGCAAGACGCTCTTGAGGTGCTCGAGCACCTGAACGTAGGCCTGCTCCTTGAAGTGGCTCTCCCGGTTCTCGGGCGTCGCATCGAGCCAGCACGTGCTCTCCTGCTCGAAGATGTCGCGGGCGATGTCGACGATGTAGGCACCGCGGTACCCGTCGTCGGGGAACTCGACGGTCGCGCCGCACTGCTCGAGGTAGCGTGCCGAGACGCTCGCGGCGAAGTTGTCCATCTGGACGCCGGCGTCGTTGACGTAGAACTCGCGCTGAACGTCCCAGCCGGTGAACGTCAGCAGCCGGGCGATCGCGTCACCGAGAGCCGCCCAGCGCCCGTGCCCGACGTGCATCGGGCCGACCGGGTTGGCGGACACGAACTCGACCTGGACGCGCCGGCCCTCGCCGGTACCGGAGGCGCCGAACGCGGCCGCGTCGTCGCGCGCGAGCCGGACCACGCGATGAAACGCCGCCGGAGCCAGCCGCACGTTGATGAAGCCCGGTCCCGCAATCTCGACAGCCGCGATGTCGGGGTCCTCGCCGAGCCGGGCGGCGACGATCTCGGCCACCTGGCGAGGGTTCATGCCCGCCTCTTTGGCGCAGCGCAGGGCGACGGTGGTCGCCCAGTCACCATGGGAGGCGTCGCGCGGGCGCTCGAGCGCCGGGTCGGGCACCGCACCGAGCGGCAGCTCGCCGACCTCGATGGCGGCGGCCACGGCGGACGACACGAGTTCGGAGATGGCGTCTCTCACGGCAGCAGAACCCTTCGGGTGTCACGCACGAATGTGAGCGGTAAGGATACCCGATGAGCCTGTACCCCAGCAAAGCGGACCCGCCCCCGCAAGCCAGGCGCGAGACCCCGTGCCGACAGCGCGGCTGCTACTTGTGGTAGGGCTCGCCGCGCTGGATCCGAAAGGCCCGGTAGACCTGCTCGAGAAGCACGACTCTCGCAAGATTGTGCGGCAGTGTCAGAGGGCCGAGCGAGAGCCGCTCGTCGGCGCGCGCGAGGACCTCCGGAGCGAGTCCGGTGGACCCGCCGATCACGAACGCGACGGTGCTGCGCCCGTCGAGCGCGAGCTTGGCGAGGTGCCCGGCGAACGCCTCGCTGCTCAGGGCGCGGCCCGCGATGTCGAGCGCGATCACGTGCGTGCCCTCCGGCAGGGCCTTGAGCACGTCGGCGCCCTCGAGAGACCGCGCGCGTTCTTCGGTGCCCGCACGGCCCGGGTCGCGGTCGCCGACCTCGACCACGCGCACATCGGCGTAGCCCTTGAGCCGCTTGAGGTACTCGTCACACGCTTGGACCCAGAAGCGTTCCTTGAGCCGACCGACCGCGACTACCGAGATCCGCATCCCGCGCTCAGTTCCTGATGGCGTCGGACGCCAACGTCACCGGCATCGTTCGCGAGGTGTCGCCGCGCACCAGTTCGACCTCGACCGTGTCGCCGATCCGGTGTTCGCGGATGGCCGCATACATGTCCTCGGCGGACTCGACCTTCTTGGTGCCGAAGCGCACCACGATGTCGCCGCGCTCGATGCCGGCCTTCTCGGCGGGCGAGTCGGGCTGGACGAACCGGACCAGAGCGCCGCTCGACACCGGCAGGTTGAACTGGCGCGCCGCGCTCTGGTCCACGGTGGCGGTGCTCACGCCGAGATAGGCGTGGGTGGCCTTGCCCGATTCGATGAGCTGCTTGGCGATGTCGATGGCGAAGTCGACCGGGATGGCGAATCCGATGCCCGCGGACTGCGGCGTGCCCACCGCGCCGGACGGCGACTCGATGAGCGTGTTGATGCCGACGAGCTCGCCGGCCGCGTTGACCAGGGCCCCGCCCGAGTTGCCGGGGTTGATCGCCGCGTCGGTCTGGATGAGGTTGGTGTAGGTGGTCAGGTCGGTGCGGTCCTGCACGACGTTGGTGCGATCGAGCGCCGAGACGATGCCGACGGTCGCGGTCTTGTCCAGGCCAAAGGGACTGCCGACCGCCATCACGTACTGGCCGACCTTGAGGTTCTTGGAGCTGCCGACCTCGACGGCCGGGTACGTGCTCGCCTCGCCGGAGCCCTCGATCTTGAGCACCGCCAGGTCGCTGGACGGGTCGGTGCCGACCACGGTCGCCTTCTTGTCTTCGACGCCCACGGTCACGATGATCTCGTCGGCGCCCTGGACCACGTGGTTGTTGGTCAGCACGTAGCCGTCGTCGCGGATGATGACGCCGGAGCCGTTGCCGGCCTCCTGCGTGATGCGCGCACCGGTCAGCGGATCGATGCCCGCTTGCTTGATCGTGACGTTGACGACGCTCGGGACCACCTTGGCGGCCACCGCTTCGGAGATGTCCGCCTTGACGCTGCCCGGCGTGATCTGGACGCGGTTCTGGACCGGCACGGTCGGCGCATCGCTCGACGCGCCGCGCCCGAGCGCGAGCGGCTTGACGTTGGGGAGCAGGCCGAGCGCCCAGACGAGCGCGGCGGCGACAAAGAGCCCGCCCACCACCGCGCCGACGGCGGCCGCCGTGACCACGGCAGCGCCCGACCAGCGACGCTGCACGGTCGGCTCCTCGCACGGCTCGTCGCCCTCGCCAGAGTAATCGCACACCGGCAGTGGCCCGTCGATCTCGACCACGTCCGGCTCGTGCGGCTCCACGTCGGACAGGTGCGCATCGGGGTCGGCCATCCACGCGATGTCCTCGCCCTCCGCACCGAGCGGCTCGGGCTCGTCGGACACCTGCCAGTCGGTCGCCGCCACCTCGCGCGCGATCTCGAGCGCGCGGTCGGGGTCGGCGGGTTGCTGTCCGGCGGGCTGCTGTCCGGCGGGATCGGGAGTGTTGGTATCGGTCACGTCACTGCACCTCGTCCACGGCGTCATTCAGGGGACTCATGGCCTTCGAACAGCAACGCTACTACCACTGGGCCCGTGGCGGAACAGCGTACACAGAATCAGCACGCCGACTCGACCGCCGCTCCACGAGCCAGGCGGCCGCAGCTAGAGCAGCGAACCGCTCAGTACCTGGAGGATCTGGCCCGCGGCGAGACCCAGTGCCACCGTCAGCACGGCGGCAAGCCCCACCGAGACACTCGCCGGCCAGGACGACCCGACAGCCGGGCGTTCGACGTCGGGCTCAGCGAAGAACATCGAGCGGACGATGCGCAGGTAGTAGCCGGCGGAGACGACGCTCATCACGATACCGAGCACGACCCACCACGTCAGATGCGCCTGAAGCGCCGCCCCGAACAAGAAGAACTTCCCAAAGAAGCCGACGAGCGGCGGCACGCCGATGAGCGACAGGAGCATGACCACGACCGCCCACGCAGCCGCCGGCCGCCTCTGGGCCAGACCGGCGACGTCGCCGAGCGCCGGCCCCTCCTCGGCGAGGACCAGCATGATCCCCAGTGACGGCAACGCGTACGCCACCGAGTAGAGGATCGCCGCCCTGAATCCGGCTCCCGACAGCGCCGCGGTGCCGAGCAGCAGGTAGCCGGTATGGGCCACGCCCGAGTACGCCATCATCCGTCGCAGGTCGTCTTGCGTGAGTGCGGCGAGGTTTCCCAGAAGCATCGAGAGCACCGCGCCGACGAGCAACACCGGCGCGAGGAGCGTCGCCGATGGGGCAAGCGCCGCGGTGAGCCGCACGAGCGCAACCGCGCCGGCGACCTTGGGCACGGTGGAAACGAACGCCACCGACCACGGCTCGGCGCCGGCGTAGGCGTCGGGGGCCCAGTAGTGGAACGGGGCCGCGGAGAGCTTGGCGAACAGGCCCACGAACGTGAGCAGCACCGCGAGCACGCCGAGGGAACCCGCCTGGCTCAGGTCGAGACCGGCATAGCGCGTGGTCCCGGTCACGCCGTAGAGGAACGACATGCCGTAGAGCATCACGAGAGACGTCAGCATCGAGAGCAGGAAGTACTTGATCGCACCTTCGAGGCCGTCGAGCCGCTGGCGACGGTAGCCCATCAAGACGTACGCGGGCATCGTGGCCAGCTCGACCGCGAGCACGAGCGTGATCAGATCGCGCGCCTCGCACATGAGCATGGCGCCGACGGTGGCGAGCAGAGCGAGTGCGACCGCCTCGCGCACGCGCCCCGTCCCGCGTCCCGCGGTCCACAGCAGCCACAACGCCGCGAGCAGTGCGATCCCCACGCGGGCGAACTTCGCCGCGCCGTCGAACCCGAGCAGTCCGCCAAAGAGCAGCCCGCTCGCCGGCGCGGCGGCAGCCGCCAGCCCGGCCACGGCGCATGCGCCCGCCCCGACCCACGCGGCGCCACGGTCGCCGCCGACCAGGCGCTCGGCGAAGAGCGCCCACGCGGCAGCGGCGATGACCAGCAGCTCGGGAACGATGAGGCCGTAGCCCGTCATCTAGCCACCCACCACTTTCGCGAGCGCGGTCATGGCCGGATCGGTGTACTGGAGCAGCGCGTTCCAGTAGACGCCGATCACGACGATGAGCACCACGAGCGGGGCCACCGTCAAGATGTCGCGTGGCGTCGCATCGGGCTGGTCGGCCACGATGTAGCTCGGCTGGCCGAGCACGACACGCTGGAGCATGTAGAGGATGTAGGCGGCGCCGAAGAGCACGCCCACCGATGCGATGAGCACGAGCCACCAGGTGAGGTCGGGCGAGAGGAACGCGCCGAGCAGCGAGAGGAACTCGCCCACGAACCCGGACAGCCCGGGCAGTCCCATGGACGCGAAGCTCGCGAACGCCATGAGGCCCGCGATGACCGGCATCTGGGAAGCGAGCCCGGAGAGCTCGGAGATCTGTCGAGTATGTGTGCGGTCATATACCATGCCCACGAGGAAGAACAGCATGCCCGTGGTCAGGCCGTGGCTGATGTTGACCGCCATCGCACCGTTGAGGCCCGCGGTCGTGGCCGATGCGATACCGAGCATCGCGAAGCCCATGTGCGACACCGACGAGTAGGCGACGAGCTTCTTCACATCGGCTTGGGCGAACGCCACCGATGCACCGTAGATGATCGAGATCACCGCGAGCACCGCGATCGCCCACTGCCACGACGCGAACCCTTCGGGCAGGATCGGGAGCGACACGCGCAGGAACCCGTAGGTCCCCATCTTCAGCATCACGCCGGCCAGCAGCACCGATGCCGCGGTCGGCGCTTCGACGTGCGCGTCGGGCAGCCAGGTGTGGAACGGCCACATCGGCACCTTGACGGCGAAGCCGAGGAAGAACGCCGCGAACACCCAGAACTGGAACGTGGGCGAGAAGCTGCGACCGATCAACTCGATCATGTTGAACGTGCCGCCCTGGGGACTCAGATAGACCGCCAGGATGCCCACGAGCATGAACACCGAGCCGAACAGCGTGTAGAGGAAGAACTTGATCGCGGCGTACTGGCGGCGCGGACCGCCCCACTGCGCGATCAGGAAGTACATCGGCACGAGCACGAGCTCCCAGAAGACGTAGAACAGCACGAAGTCCAACGCCATGAAGACGCCGTTCATGCCCACCTGTAGAAGCAGCAGCATCGCGAAGTAGAACGCCGGCCGGTCCTCGATCTTGAAGCTGGCCAGCACCGCGAGGAAGGTCAGCAGCGCCGAGAGCGCCACAAGCGGCGCCGACATGCCGTCGACGGCCATGAAGTACTCGATGCCGACCTGAGGCACCCACGAGAACCGCTCGACGTACTGCAGGCCGCCGCCGGTCTGGAAGCCGACGAGCATGACCGTGGCCACCACGAGGTCGACGCCGGTCACCGCGAGAGCGACCCACTTGGCGAGGTCACGCCTCCCGCTTGGCAGCACCGCGCACGCAACGACTCCGAGCAGCGGCAGGAATGTGATCAGACTGAGCACCCTTAGGCCCCCTTCAGCACGAGCAACACCATGAGCGCCACGACCGCTGCCAGCACGAGGCGCTGGTAGCTCTGCAGGCGACCGGTCTGTATTCTGCGCAGCGACCCACCGACGCGGCGCGCAAGCGTGCCGAGCCCGTTGACGCATCCGTCGATGAAGGCGCTGTCGAAGCGCCAGGTGAACCCACTGAGGACGATCCAGCCGCGCCCGACCCCGTTGACCGCGCCGTCGAGGACCCGACGATCGCCGATCGCGAGAAGCTCGGACAGCACCCGGTAGCCGCGCACGAACACCGCGTCGTACACCGTGTCGAAGTAGAGCTTCTGATGCAGCGCCCCGTAGGCCACGCCGAACCGCTGCTTCCACACGCGCGTGTTGACCACGACCGAGCGGCGGCCGTAGACCCACCACCCGACGCTGAAGCCGACGAGCGTCGCCAGCGAGGACACACCCGCCACGGCGAGGTTGATCGGCGGCACCTCGTCACCGAGAAACGCCCCGAACGAATGGGCGAAGAAGCCAAGCACGAGCGTGATCGCGGCGAGCACGATCATCGGTCCGAGCATCGACTTGTGCCCCTCGTGGATGTGCTCGCTCTGCGTCGGTCCGGAGAAGACCCGGAACCACAGGCGGGTGACGTAGAACGACGTCACCGCCGCCCCGAAGACGACCAGTGCGAACGGAACCCACAGCTGCTGTTCGACCAAGACGTTGAGGATCTCGTCTTTGCTGAAGAACCCGGAGGTGGGCACGAGGCCGGCCAGCGCCGCGGCACCGATGGTGAACGTGACGGTGGTGACAGGGAGGAACTTGGCCAGCCCGCCCATCTCGCGCATGTCCTGCGTGTGCGCCGCATGGATGATCACGCCTGCGGCCAGGAACGTGAGGGACTTGAAGAAGGCGTGCGTCGTGAGGTGCCACATCGCGGCGAACGAGCTGCCCGCGCCGAGCGCGACGAACATGAGCCCGAGCTGGCTGATCGTCGAGTACGCGAGGACCTTCTTGATGTCGTGCTGGACCGCGGCGAGCAGGCCGCCCGCCAGCGTGGTGACCAGCCCCACGACGAGCATGGTCGTCATGACGGCGGGAACCAGCTCGAGGATCGGCAGCATCTTGGCGATGACGAATACGCCGGCCGCGACCATGGTCGCCGCATGGATCAGAGCCGAAGCCGGCGTCGGGCCGGCCATGGCGTCGGGCAGCCAGACGTGGAGCGGGACCTGTGCGGACTTGCCCATCGCCGCCCAGAGCAGGCCGGCCGAGACCGCGACCGCAGCCGCGTGGGGCCATCCGGGCGCGCTTGCAAGCATGGGCGCGATCTCGAAGGTCCCTGCGGCGCCGAAGATCGCGAACAGCGCCACGAGGAACCCGATGTCGCCGACGCGCGTGGTCAGAAACGCCTTCATCGACGCCTTGCGCGGCGCCTCGAGCTCGTACCAGAAGCCGATGAGCAGGTACGAGCACAGGCCCATGAGCTCCCACATGGCGAACGTGAGCAGGATGTTGTCGGCAAGCACGAGCACGAGCATCGCCGAGGTGAACAGCGAGAGCACCGCGAAGTACCAGCCCTCCCGCTCGTCTTTGTGCATGTAGCCGAGGGAGTAGACCTGCACGCAGGTGCCGACGATGGTGACGACGACCAGCATGACGGCCGCGACCGGGTCCAACGCGAGCCCCACCGAGTACGGGCGCCCGGCGACCTCGAGGAACTGCCACGAGAATCCCCAGACCGGTTCTTCCGAGCCACCCGGCCAGACGGACGCGAACGCGCCGATGGCGAGCGCAGCCGACGCTGCCATGGCGCCGACCGGCAGCCACAGCAGGCGGTTTCGCAGCCGGCGCGACAGGGGCAGCAGCACGCAGAACGCGAGCGCCGGCAGCAGCGGTATGGCGATGACCCAGTCCATCCGCTACCCCTTCAGTTCCGACAGCCCCGTGACTTCACTGTCACGAGAGACCCGATAGATGGCCAGGATCAGCGCGAGTCCGAGTCCCACCTCGGCGGCGGACACGACCATCGCGAACACGGTGAAGAACCAGCCTGTCATCGGCGTCGGGTCCACAAACCGCGAGAAGGCCAGCAGGTTCAGGTTCACGGCGATGGCCATGAGCTCGAGCGACATGAGGACCTGCACCGCGCCCTTCTTGGAGACGGCGCCGTACAGTCCGACGGCGAACAGCGCCGCACCCAACAGGAGGAACGCTTCAAGACCGACACGCATCTACTCGTCCTCCTCCCTCGACCACCAGATGGCGGCCACCAGCGCCGCCGTGAGCACGAGCGAAGCGATCTCGAACGGCAGGGCCCAGCCGGTGGGCGAGAACATCAGCGCACCGAAGTCCACCAAGGCCGGAGCGTGCGCGGGCAGCTTGACCGGCTGGCGGTCCCACCCGCCGAGCGCAAGGGCCACGAGCGCGAAGAAGGAGACCGAGAGCACGAGCGCGAGCCACGAGAAGTCGCGCGGCCTGATCGCGTCCTCGCGGCGACGAAGCGTGATCATGATCGTGAAGATCAGCAGGATGGCGACCGCACCGGCGTAGACGAGCAGTTGGATGATGGCGATGTACTCGGCCCCGAGGAACCAGTACAGGCCCGCGGCGGCCACCGACACCTCGAGCAGCCAGAACGCGGCGTGCACGACGTTTCGCGCCGACACCATCGCAACGGCGCCGCCGAGCGAGGCGATCGCGAGCACGGCGAACGCGATTCCCGAGAGGGTCTCAGTCACCGTCGACCTCCTTTGCGTCGGCGGGTGTGGCGGCCGGTCGAGCGGGCCGCTCGGCGGGCTCCTTGCGCTTGGGTCGCGCGGCGGGGCTATCGGTGAGCAGCTCCACACTGAGCTGAGCGGCATCGGTGCGCGCGAGCTCGTAGTCGTGGCCCATCTCGATCGCGTCAAACCCGCAGGCCTCGACACACAGGCCGCACATCATGCACGCGCCGATCTCGTAGGTCCACCGGTCGATGTTCTTGCTGCGGTCCTCCGCGGTGGTGACGTCGATCTTGATGACGAAGTCGGGGCAGGCCTTCTCGCACGCGAGGCAGGCCGTGCAGGTGTGCTGCCCGTCCTCGTGCTCCTTGATCTTGACGGCCCAGCGCGCGCGTTCGGGCAGCTCGACCCGCTCGTGCGGATACTGCACGGTGATCGGGCCGCGCATCATGTTCTTCATGGTGATGGCGAGACCCTTGAGGATCCCTCGGCCCCAGAAGCTCACAGGCCACCCCCGAGGAGCTTGACCGCCGCGCCGGTGATCATGACCCAGGCGAGCGATGCGGGCAGCAGGAACTTCCACCCGAACGAGAGCAGCTGGTCGATGCGCACGCGCGGCAGCGTGCCGCGGATCCACATGAGGCAGAAGATCACGAGATAGGTCTTGATGAGGAAGACGATGGCGCCCCAGCCACCGCCGAGCACGTCGGCCGGAACGAACGGGATCATCCAGCCGCCAAAGAACAGCGTCACCATCATCGCGGAGAACACGAAGGTGTTGCTGAACTCCGAGAGGAACAACAGGCCGAACTTCATCGACGCGTACTCGGTCGCAAATCCCGCGACGAGCTCGGACTCGGCTTCCGACATGTCGAACGGGGTCTGGTTCGACTCGACCAGCCCCGCGATCAGGAACAGGAGGAACGCCGGGATGCACGGGATGAAGAACCAGATGGCGCTCTGCGCCTTGACGATGTCGACGAGGTTGAGCGAGCCGGCGATCATGACCGGCGGGAGTGCGGCCAAAAGCATCGGGACCTCGTAGGTGACCTGCTGCGCCACGGCACGCATGCCGCCGAGCAGCGACCACTTGTTCGCGCTGCTCCAGCCCGCCGCCACGATGCCGAGCGGCACCAGCGAGACGACGGCGAACGTGTACAGCACGCCGGCGTTGAGGTCGGCGATCACCCAGGTGTCCGAGAACGGCAGCGCGGCGTAGGCCATCAGCGACGGCACGAAGACCATGGCCGGCGCAAGGAAGTACAGGGCGCGATCGACGTTCGAGGGCGTCGGGTCCTCTTTGGTCAGCAGCTTGAGGACGTCGGCGAGCGTCTGGAACATGCCGCGCGGGCCGAGCTCCATCGGGCCGAGCCGTATGTGCAGGTGCCCGAGCACCTTGCGGAGCATGTAGATGAGCACGACGCCGTTGACGAGCATGAGCCCGACGGCCGCCAGCACCCGCAACACGACGTTGAGCCAGAGGTTCATCGGTCGATCTCCCCCAGCACCACGTCGAAGCTGCCGAGGATCACGACGGCGTCGGCGAGCAGCACGCCCGGCAAGATCGCCTCGCCCGCCTGCAGCGCGTAGAACGCCGGCGGACGGTAGCGCATGCGGTAGGGCTTGTCGGAGCCGTCACTGATGAGATGGACGCCGAGCTCACCGCGGGGCGACTCGACGGCCGCGTAGGCCTCCCCCGCGGGCGGGCGCAGCACCTTGGGCACCTTGGCGGTGAAGTCGCCCTCGGGCAGGCCGTCGATGCACTGACGGCAGATGCGGGCCGCCTGGCGCATCTCCTCCATGCGGACCTGGTAGCGCGCGAAGACGTCGCCCGCGTCCGAGACGGGGATCTCGAAGTCCATCTCGTCGTAGGCGGCGTACGGGCGGTCGCGGCGGATGTCGAAGCTCACGCCGCTCGCCCGGAGGTTCGCGCCCGTCAGCGAGAAGCCGAGGGCGGTCTCACGGTCGAGCACGCCGAGCCCGCGCGTGCGCGCCTGGAAGATCTCGTTGCCACCGAGCAGGTCCTCGTGCTCCTGGAGGTACCCGTCGAAGGTCTCGAGGAACGCGCGGATCTTCTTCTCCGCGGTGGGGGTGATGTCGCGCAGGACGCCGCCGGGGCGGACGTAGTTGAACATCATGCGCTGGCCCGTGACGTCCTCGAGGATGTCGAGCAGATTCTCTCGGTCGCGGACCGCGTAGAGGAACTGGCCCATCGCCCCGGTGTCCAAGCCCATCGTGCCGTACCAGACCAGATGGCTTGCCAGGCGGTTGAGCTCTCCCATGAGCACGCGCAGCCAGTTGCCGCGGCGCGGAACCTCGATCTGGGCGATCTTCTCGGCGGCGAGTGCGAATGCGAGCTCGTTGTGGATCCCGGAGACGTAGTCACCGCGGTCCATCAGCGTGCCGACCGCGGAGTAGCGCCGGGACTCGGCGAGCTTCTCGATGCCGCGGTGCAGGTAGCCCACGACCGCCTCGCCGGCGATGACCTCCTCGCCGTCGAGCTCGAGCAGGACCCGCAAGACACCGTGTGTCGACGGGTGCTGGGGACCCATGTTGACGATGAGGTGCTCGGTCGAGACGTGATCGACGCCGGAGGGCGCGCGCTTCAGCGACAGCGGTGCGGTCAGCGCGATGTCGGGCGGGTTGGGTGTCAGCCAGCCTGCGTGCGCAACGAATCCTGCGTCGTTCATCGGTTGCGCACCTCCTCGGCCGGTCGGATGTCGACGCACTTGAGCAACAGCGGAGCGACACCGTCGGTGAGCAGCAGGTGCTTGGGGTTCGGGTTGCCTTCGAGCGTCAGGCCGAACATCTCGGCACACTCGCGCTCGGGGAAGGAGGCCGCCAGGAAGACGGTCCAGACGCTGCCAAGCGTGGCCCCGTACGGGTGGGCGACCTTGACGATGACGTCCTCGTCACGCGAGATCGACCGCAGGTGGTAGACCACGTCGACGCCCTCGCCCGAGTCGACGCCGAACAGGTCGACGAGCACGGTGAACGCGTGATCGGAGTCCTTCAACGCGCACAGCGCCGCGCGGGTGTCGATGGGCTCGACGCGCACGACGACGCCGAGGGCGGGCACGTCCTCGACCAGCGCGTCGCGCAATCCTGCGCGCTCAAGCACTCTAGATATGAGCGTCGCGTCGGGCTGCAAGCCGCTCCTCCGTCTGGTTCTTGATCTTGTCCATGAGAACCATGAACGCGTACTGGACCGATTCGGGCCGCGGGGGGCACCCCGGGATGTAGACGTCGACCGGCACCACTTTGTCCACGCCGAGAACCACGTTGGGGTACTCGCGGAACGGGCCGCCGGTGGAAGCACACGCACCCATCGCCACCACCCATTTGGGCTCGGGCATCTGGTCGTAGAGGCGACGGACCACCGGCGCCATCTTGCGGTTGACCGTGCCGGCGACGATCATCACGTCGGCCTGCCGCGGGCTCGCTCGGAAGAACACGCCCATCCGGTCGAAGTCGAAGCGGGGGCCGGAGGCGTGCATGAGCCCCTCGATCGCGCAGCAGGCGATCCCGAACGCCATGTACCACAGCGAGCGGCGGCGCGCCCAATCGAAGAGCTGCTCGCTCTTGATGAACACGATGGAGTGCTCGCCCGTGAGCTTGTCTATCGCCATCTGAGCGCGCCCTCCTTCCAGGCATAGATGAGTCCACCCATGAGGATCGTCACGAAGACGACCATCTCGAAGAAGACGAACCAGCTCACGCCCGGCCGGCCGAAGGTGACCGCCCACGGGTAGAGGAAGACCGTCTCGATGTCGAAGATCACGTAGAGAAGCGCGTAGACGTAGTAGCCCGAGCGGAACCGGACCCAGGGGCCCCCGATCGGCTCGACGCCGCACTCGTAGGTCTCGCCCTTCTCGGGCGAGGGCTTCTTGGGCGAGAGCAGCCAAGAAGACGTCAGCGCGACCGCGGTGAAGAGCGAGCCCACGATCACGAAGCCGGCTATCACCATCTCCTGAAACTCGTACTGCACGCTCTCACCCCCATCCGGTCTCGCAAAGGAACCGCTGTTTCGGCGCCCTCGAACGACGCGGGTGCCGTGGTTGTGGGACAGTACCGCACGCCGAACGCCCTCTCACCAGTCGAGCGGCGGGTTCTTTCGGTGAACGGCCATTCTGCGGCGGTGAATGGTTCCCGATACCCGCATGGGTATCTTGGGCGTACGGCGACACGGACTCCCTTTGCTACAAGGTTCGCGCCATTCACCTGCGGTTCCTGCCCGCACGCTCGTGCGCGCGGTGGCGGACGCAAAAGAGGACGGTGCACCGGGCACCGTCCTCTGTCTGTTCCGTGGAGCCGACGAGGGGACTCGAACCCCTGGCCTGCGCATTACGAGTGCGCTGCTCTACCAGCTGAGCTACGTCGGCACGTTATCCGGTTGTCACGCCTACCTACTCAGCGCTCGGCGCGCCTGTCCCGCCGCCGCCACCCGACCGACGGCGCCTGCGCCGCCTGCCGCTGCGCGGCTTGGCGTCGCCCTCCGCCGACGGCTGCGAGGCCGCCTGCTTGGGCGCATCAGCGCCCCCCTGCGCGGGTGCCTGCTTGGGCGCCTGCTTCGGCGACTGCCGAGGCGAGCGCTTGGGCTCGGTGGCCTTCGGCGCCGCCTGCCCGGCCGACTCGGCCGAACCGCCGCTCTTGCGACGGCGACGCCTGCGACCGCCGCCCTCCTTGGGAGGCTCCGGCGCCACGAGAGGCTCGCTCTCCTTGAGCGCCGGCGTCGCGGCCGCGATCGGGGCGACGATCGGGGCCTTGGCTCCTGCAGCCTGCTCGAGAGTCTCGGCGCTGACGCAGCACGGGCAACTTCCGCCCTTCGCGCACGTCATCCCCGAGAGCGGCACCGTGGTCCTCTCGCCGTCCGCCAACCGCAACGTGACGGTCTCGCGGGGGGTGTTGAGTTCCGTGACTTTCGCCTCACCCGTGGGTGTCTCGATCATCGCGCCCTTCTTCGGTGCCCGGGACTTGAAGTCCTTGTAGGCATCGAACTCGTAGCGCAGACAGCACATGAGTCTGCCGCAAAGCCCGCTTATCTTCAAGGGGTTAAGTGGCAGGTCCTGCTCTTTTGCCATCCGGATCGAGACGGGCTGGAACTCGCCGCCCATACGCGCGCAGCACAACACCTGCCCGCAGTGGCCGACACCCCCCACCATCCGCGCCTCATCGCGCACGCCGACCTGGCGCATATCGATGCGGGCGCGGAAGCGCGAGGCGAGCTCCTTGACCAGCTCGCGAAAGTCGATCCGCTCGTCCGACGAGAAGTAGAAGACGACCTTGTCCCCGCTGAAGAGGTACTCGACGTCGACCGGCTTCATGTCGAGCTTCTGCTCGACGACCAGTTGGCGAAACACGGGCATGGCCTTGCGCTCGAGCTCCGCGAGCTCTTCGGCGTAGGCCAAGTCCTCCTCGTCTGCTATACGCATGACGGGCTTGAGTGGAGCGGGCAGATCGTCGGCGGACACCTCGTAAGGCGCGTGGACGATGGTGCCGAGCTCGGTACCGCGCTCGGTCTCGACGATTACTGTATCTCCCTCAACGGGCGTGGTGCCCGCCGGATCGAACCAGAGAGTCTTCGAGAACCGGAGCCTCACTCCCACTACCGTGGGCATCGTAAGACCTCCCGGATGTCGAACAGCATGACCTCGACGGTCAGCTGCGGGTTCACATTATACGAAATACGGCGGCGGGCCACGTTCACCGCGCCGAGGGCCACCGTCGCCGCCTGTGGCGTGATCACCGCGGCGACCTCGGACATCGCATCGAGCGAGTCACGATTCGCCACGAGATCGTCGAGGCCCTGCGACAGTACCAAGCAATCTCTCAGCCAGCTCTCCGCGACGTTGAGCACTTCGCTCAGGCCGTCGCGCTCGCGCGCCGTCAGCTCGCGCTTCTGTCGCTCCTCGAGCGCCTTGGTCGCGCCCTTGCCCAGGTACTCCTGGCGCTCGGCCATCTCGGCCGCCTGAGTGGTCTTGACCTCATCGAGCGGCGCCCGCACCGCGGTCAGCAGCTCCTTGGCCGACTCGAGCGTGTCGAGGTCGTCCTTCTGCGCGAGGTCCTTGAGCGTGCGCAGGATCACGGCGCGCGCCTGCCGGCGGCCCGGCGACGCGAGGAAGTCGCGCGCACGCGCCACCACTCCCCCTGCTGCGGCGAGCGCGGCCTCGGCCTCGGCCGCCTCGGCGCCCGTCTGCTGGCGCAGGACGGCGACGGCATCGGCCGGCGGGATGCGGCGGAACCGCACCACCTGGCAACGCGACGAGATGGTCGGCATCACGGCATCGTAGCGGTGTGCCGAGAGCACGATCACCACGTCGTCCGGGGGCTCCTCGAGCGTCTTGAGAAACGCGTTGGCGCTTCCCTCGTTGAAGAGATCGGCGCTCTCGACGAGGTAGATCTTGCGCTTGGCCTCGACGGGCGAGAGGCTCACGTCGTGGATGATGTCGCGCACCTGCTCAGTGAGGTAGCCGGCTGCTCCCTCCGGCTCGATGACGTGCACGTCGGGGTGGATGCCTCGTTTGATGCGCGTGCACGTTCCGCACACGCCGCAGCCGCCGTCCTCACACACGATCGAGCAGGCGAACGCCTTTGCCGCTGACTTCTTCCCGGCACCCGGGGGGCCGACAAACAGGTACGCGTGGGAGACGCGACCGCTCTCGGCGGCCGCGCGCAAGAAGGCGGTGGCCTGAGACTGGCCGACCAGATCGTCCCATACGCAGCGTGTCATAGCGGGTCAGTCTAGCACGCGCGCCAGCGCCGGCAGGTCTCGCAGGGCCGCAGCCACGCGCGCGGCGACCGCATCGACCGAACCCGACGCGTCCACGACGCGGAAGCGCGCGGGCTCCGCCGCCGCTATCGCAAGGTAGCCGTCACGGACCGCGCGGTGAAACGAGGCGTCCTCGGCCTCAAGCCGGTCCGCACCGCCGCGCGTGGCGCGCGAGAGCCCCTCCTGCACGTCCAGGTCGAGCAGCACCGTGCGGTCGGGGACGAGGCCGGCGGTGGCGGCATGGTTCAGCGCGGCGATCTCGTCCAGAGCGATGCCGCGGGCGTAGCCCTGGTAGGCGGTCGTGGAGTCGAAGAAGCGGTCGCAGACCACGATCTCGCCGGCCTGGAGTGCCGGCTCGACGATCTCGGCGACGAGCTGGGCCCGGGCGGCCTCGTAGAGCAGGAGCTCGGCTCGGGCGTCGAGCGCGCCGTGCGCGGGGTCGAGCAGGAGCGCGCGCACCGCCTCGCCGATGGCCGTACCCCCAGGCTCACGCAGCTCGCGCACCGTGAACCCGGCGCTGCGCAGCTCGTTG
The DNA here is from genome assembly GCA_964500985.1 of uncultured Eubacteriales bacterium. Taxonomy (GTDB): domain Bacteria; phylum Actinomycetota; class Coriobacteriia; order Anaerosomatales; family PHET01; genus CAZCRB01. The sequence goes on along the minus strand of CAZCRB010000001.1, from coordinate 27,978 downwards.
GCGAGCAGCGAGATCTGGGTCGACTTACCGGTTCCCTCGCCGCCTTCGAAGGTGATGAACAGGCCCGCGTGATCCGCACGAACGTCGCTCACGCTCACTCCTCCCCCGCCGCGTCACGCATCGCCCGCCAGCTCTCGGGGGCAGAGGCGTACAGGTCGTTGCCGGCGGCGTCGATGCCGACGAACGCCGGGAATCCCTCCAGCGTCATGCGCACGAGGGCCTCGGTCCCCAGCTCGGGCCAGGCCACGGGCTCGGCGGCGGTCACGAAGGTCGCCAGCAGGGCGGCCGCTCCGCCGACCGCGGCGAAGTAGACGCTGCCGGTCTCCTGGCAGGCGAGCCGCACCGCCTCGGCGCGGGCCCCCTTGCCGATGGTGGCGACGATTCCCGCGCGCAACAGCTCCGGCGTCGCGGCGTCCATGCGCTTCGAGGTGGTGGGGCCCACCGCCCCGGCAGGTCGCCCCGCGGCCGGCGGCGTGGGACCGGCGTAGAAGATCGTCTGGCCCGCGAGCCCGAACGGCAGCTCACCGTCGGTCCGCACGGCGTCGAGCAGTCTCAGGTGCCCCGCATCGCGCGCCGTGTAGACCGGCCCGTAGAGCACGACCTCATCTCCGGCGCGCAAAGACGCCAGGGCCTCGCGCGTCACAGGCAGCTGTATCCGAATCGGCTCAGGCATCGGGCGTCGCCCCCTGCGGCAGGCACGAATCCGGGTCTGCCTCGTCGGCGTCGCATTCGCGCCAGCGCAGCACGACGAACGCGTAGACCGACGCGCCGATGACGATCAGCGACGCGAGCTGCAGGGTCAGCCGCGAACCGGAGAACATCGCGAGCTCACTGACCGGCACGCCGTTGGCGAGCGCGATCTTGCGCACCGCGGCCGCTATGAAGTCGCCGACCGGGGCGATGACGATCATGGACGTCAGCAGCGCCACCTTGATCACGCTCTCGAGCGCCGTGAACACGCGTCCGCGGATGTCATCGGTGGTGGTCCGCACGACATAGCTGTTGCCGGCGACGGTCACGGTGGCGATGCAGCCGCCGGCGATCGTGCCGAATATCGCGGCCACCCAGTAACGCGACGTCGTCGCGAAGGCGAACATCGACAGGCCAAAGGCCATCACGCTACCCGCGAAGAGCAACTGCAGCCTGAGCCTGCGCTCAAGCCGCGGCACCACCAGCGCGCCCGACACCATCCCCAGCGCGAGGAACACGAGCATGAGGGTGGTCGGCGCGGCGGCAAGCTGCCTGAGCAGATCGATACGCTCGGCGAAGGGCACGCCGCCCACAAGCGTCGGGATGTAGACGACTCCGACGGGCACGATCGCGCCGCCGCCAAGGATCGCCAGGCCGATCGTGACGAGCAACCCCCGCAGTTCCCGGTGGTCGCGCAGGAACCGGAACGAGTCCAAGACATCGGCACCGAGCATCGAGAGCGTGAAGCGCTCGCCGCTCTGCGGGGGACGCGCCACGACCTTGATGCTCGCGATCATCGCCGCCGAGAACAGGAACGTGAGGGTGTCCAGCGTGTAGCCCGCGCGCGAACCCAGGAGCGCCGGCGCGAACAGGCCGACGAGCTGGCTCAGGCCGATGATCTGCGAGTTCAGGGCCCACCGGACCGCGGCCTCGAACGCCGCGAGGATACCGGCCGAGGCAGTCAGGCCGACGAGCATGGACGCCTGCTGGGTCGTGTAGGCCAGCCCGTTGGCGGCTGTCACGTCGTGTTCCTCGACGAGGTACGGTATCAGCGCGTTGCGCGCCGGCCAGAAGAACAGCGACGCCGTCTCCATGAGCAGCACCACGAGGTAGATGACCCACAGCTGGTTCGTTCCGATCAGCAGCAACACGAGCGCAGCGCGCGTCAGGTCGGCCGTGATCATCACCTTGCGGCGATCGAAGCGGTCGACGAGCACGCCGGTCACCGACGACAGGATCAGCGCCGGGACGAGTTTGGCTATCAGGATGCCCGCGACCGCGAACGAGGACCCACCCGACAGCGCGCTGACAGCCGGCATGAGCAGGCCGATGACGAGCCAGTCTCCGATGCCGCTGACGAACTGGGCGGACCACAGCCGCCGGAAGCGACCGTCGCGCAGCAGGCGGCGATACGCGCCCGTCCCCTGCGCCTTCTCGGCGCTGGCCGCGTCCTCGGCAAACGTCGAGTCCGCGGGAGACCTGTCTTGGGACTGAGGGGCCGCAGGCGACGTCTCGCTCACGCGCCCACCTCCGCCGATGCCGTGCGGACCGCACAGCAGCCGAGGTTGACCGCCACGGGCAGGGCCGCGATGTGGCACGGCGCGGTCGCGAGATGCACCGCAAGCGCCGTGGTGTCGCCACCCAGACCCGCCGGACCGATACCGGTCGCATTGATCGCCGCGAGCAGCTCGGCCTCAAGAGGAGCGAGCCGCTCGTGCGGCGGCACCGAGCCGATCTCGCGCAGGAGCGCCCTTTTGGCGAGCGCCCCGACCTTGTCGAACGTGGCGCCGACGCCTACACCGACCAGCAGCGGCGGGCACGCGCCGGTCGCCTTGGCCTCGATGGTCTCGAGAACGAGGCTGCGCACGCCCGCGAACCCGGCACCCGGCGGCAGCATCTCGACGCGGCTCGCGTTGTCGCTCCCGCCGCCCTTGAGCATGACGTGAACGGTCGCGCCCGGTCGCTCGCGCCAGGCGATCTCGACGAAGGCAGGCGTGTTGTCTCCGGTGTTGGAGCGGTCGAGCAGGGCGTCTTTGACCAACGACATCCGCAGGCCCGCCTCCCGATAGGCGGCGGCCACTGCGGCATCGACCTCGGCCTGGACGTCGCCCTCGAGCGACTCGTCGGGGCCGAGCTCGACCCTGACCCACACCGTGCCGGTGTCTTGGCAGACGGGGACGCGCTCCGCATCGGCGATGCGCGCGTTCGCGACGAGCTGCTCGAGCACGGCGCGACCACGCTCTGAGCGCTCGGCCAGCGCGGCGGCCGACAGCGCGGCAGCGACGTCGGCGCGCAGCTCGCACGCGGCACGCGGCACGAGCTCGCGCACCGCCTCGGCTATGCGTGAGGCCCGAACCACGCTACCCGCGCAGGTCGAGCGCGTCGAGCGACTCGGCAACGGTGGCGGCCGACGCTCTCAGGGCGGCCAGCTCGGTCTCGTCGAAATCGAGTTCCACGACCTCGATGAGGCCAGAGCGTCCGAGTCGAGCGGGCACCGAGAGGTAGACGTCCTCGATGCCGTACTCCCCGCGCAGGTAGACGCAGCTCGGCAGCGTCTCGCCCGTGTCACCGAGGATCGCGCGCACCATCGCGACGATCGAGCCGGCCGGCGCGTAGAACGCCGAGCCGGTCTTGAGCAGCGCGACGACCTCCGCGCCGCCAAAGGTCGTGCGCTCGACGAGCGCCGCGACGTCTTCGGCGGGCAGCGTCTCGGTGATCGGCGTCCCCTTGATCGTCGTGAAGCGCGGCATCGGCACCATGGCGTCGCCATGCGCTCCCATCGCGAGCGCGTCGATGTCGGTGATGCTCGCACCGGTCTTCTCGGCCACGGCGAAGGCGAAACGCGCGGAGTCGAGCACGCCGCCCATGCCGATGACCCGCTCGGCCGGCAGGCCGGACTCCTTGAACGCGAGGTAGGTCATGATGTCGAGCGGGTTGGTCACGCACACGAAGATCGCGTCAGGCGACTGCGCGGCGGCCTGCGAGATGACCGAACGCATGATGCCGCTGTTGGCGGCGAGCAGGTCGTCGCGCGTCATACCAGGCTTGCGGGGCAGCCCGGCGGTGATCACCACCACGTCGGATCCCGCGGTGTCGGCGTAGTCGTTCGTGCCGGTGACGGTGGGGCCGAACTTCTCGACCGAACGCAGGTGCATCAGATCGAGGGCCTTGCCCTGGGGCATCCCCTCTGCCACATCGATCATGACGACGTCAGCGACATCGTGGAGTACGAGCAGCTGGGCTGCGGTCGCGCCGACCTGGCCGGCACCGACAACGGTGACCTTAGGGTATGCCATGGATCCCCTCTCGCGGATGTGCGAGCGCCCCGCGGACGGGGCGCATGGATTCACTCGGATTCTATCACGCAGACACGCTCCGACGGCGGTGCCGACCGGTCGAGCAGCGCGCTCAGGAGAGGTCGGCAGGATAGTCCGTCGGCACCTTCTCGCCGTGGTGGCTCGCGAGGCGCTGCAGCAGGATCGGCGGCACCGGCGGGAGCGGCTCGCGTGGCTCGGGCACCGGCACCGGCACGGGCACGTCGATCACGAGGACGTCGTCGGGCGCCAGCGCCTCGGCAACCACTTCGCCGAGCAGCACGATGGCGCTGCCCCCATGCCCGGGCTCACCGGGTTCGGCTCCCGAGGTCTCGGAGATGACGACGAGCCCCGCCACCGACTCGGAGAGCGCGATCGCGAGCTCGAGGACGGCCTCGGCCTGCAGGTCGCTCTCGGAGCGCGGGGCGAGCAGGAGCACGGAGGGCGGGTTCTCGGCGATGCGCTCGAGCTCCGCCGGGTCCATGACGGCGTCCCCGACCACGAGCGCCACCCGTCCGAGCTGCTCGAGCCCCTCGAGGTGGTCGGCGAGATAGGCGAACGCCTGCGTCTGCCGGCCCACGTGCGGGATGAAGCGCATGCCGTCGAGCTCGCCGAGACGCTCGTAGAGGGCGTCGCGCGCCGGGTCGCCGTGCAGGGAGAAGACCTCCGGCATCACGACGAACTCGCCTCCGGCGGACGCGGCGGCCTGAGCGGCCGAGAACAGGCCCTCGGCGTCAGCGGACGCATTCGCGCGCTGGGCGTGCTGAACCACGGCGATCTTCACGACGGCTCCTCTGTTGCGGCATCCGACAGTCCAGTACTTGCCCGACCGCGCGTCGGCGCTCACACGCCGATTCTGGGCGCTGCGCGCGGTGCGCGACTAGCCCGCGGCGGGCTTGCGGGTGGTCTTGCGGGTGGTCTTCTTGGCGCCCGCCTTGCCCTTGGCCGCCGGCTTCTTGGCCTTGTCGGCATCCTTGCCGGGACAGTTGGGGTCGACACACACGCGCCACGGCCCACGCACCGTCTGCACGATGACGACCGGCGCCCCGCACGGCTCGCACGTGTCGCCCGTCGCCTCGATCGCGCCGCGCTGCGGCAGCGGGTAGCTCACGCCGCACTCGTCGTAGTTGGCGCAGCGGACGAACCGCTTGAGCGTCCTGGGCGACTTGCGCACGATGAGGTCCCCGCCGGCACGACCCTCGGCGGCGCACTTGGCGCACTGCCCGATCACGATCTCGGGCTCCTTGTTGGTCTCGCATGCCGGGTCAAGACACATGGTGCGCGGCTTCGAGCGGAACTGGATCACGGTGACCTGAGGGGTGCCGCACACCGGGCACATCTCTGGGTTCGCCTCGATCTTGCCCTGTGGCAGTGGGTAGGTGACGTCGCAGTCCGGCCAGCCCGAGCAGCCCACGAACTGACCGCGCGTCTTGGCCGACGACTTCACGAGCAGGTCGTGTCCGGACTTGGGGCAGACGCCGACCTTGGCATCCTCCGCCGTGGCCCCCTTGAGCATCTCGCCGAGCTCCGCGGCCTGCGGTATCAGGTCGCCCATGATCTTGGCGAGCAGGTCGCGAGAGTGATTGACGACGTCGATCCGCTCGCTGCGGCCGTTGGCGATGGCGTCCATCTCGGCCTCGAGCTCGGCGGTCATGTCCGGAGTGGTGATGCGCGGCGCGTACTGGGTGAGCGCGTCGATGACCGCACGGCCGAGGCAGGTCGGCTCGAGCGGGTCGTTGACGGCGTAGCGGACCTCGTAAAGGCGCTCGATGATCGCGTGCCGGGTCGCCTTGGTCCCCAGTCCGCGCTTCTCCATCTCCTGGATGAGCGCACCCTGGCTGTAGCGCTTGGGCGGCTCGGTCTGCTTCTCCAGGAGCTCCGCGCCGAGGAATGCGACCTCTTGGCCCTGCTCGAGGGCCGGAAGCTGCTCGTCCTTCTTCAGGCCGTACGGGTAGATCGCCCGGTATCCGGCCGAGACGAGCACGTCGCCCTTGGTCACGAACGGCTCGCCCGCGACGTCGATCGTGACCTTGGTGCCCTCGATGGTCGCGGGCCCCGAGAGGGTGGCGAGGAAGCGGCGCGCCACGAGGTTGTAGAGCTTGTACTCCTCGGGCTTCATCTTCTCGGGGTCGCCCGCGCCTGTCGGGTGGATCGGCGGGTGGTCGGTCGTCTCCTTCTTGCCGCGCGTCGCCGTGAGCGCCCCTTGCTTGAGCAGCCCGTTGGCGAACTCGCGATACACAGGCACCTCGGCCAGCGTGGACACGATCGAGCGCAAATCGAGCGAAGCCGGGTAGACGGTGTTGTCCACACGCGGGTAGCTGATGAGTCCGTTCATGTAGAGCGACTCGGCGATGCGCATCGTGCGAGCAGGCGAGAGACCCTCGGAGGCGGCGGCCGCCTGCAACGCGGTCGTGTTGAACGGCGTGGGCGGCTGCGCCTTGCGCTGGGCCTTGGTGATCTCGGTGACCTGCCCGCGGGTCGCGCCCTCGATCGCCGCCATCGCCTTGGCGGCCTGCGCCTCGACCTTGAAGCGGTCGACGGCATGCGCGGCGCCGAACTCCTCGCCGGCACCCTCCATGCGCGCTTTGATCTGCCAGTACGTCTCAGGGTTGAACGCCTCGCGCTCCCGCTCGCGCTCGACGACCAGCGCGAGGGTAGGCGTCTGCACGCGTCCCGCGGACTTGACGTTGCCGAAGCCCGAGTACTTGGCCATGGTCAGGTAGCGCGTCAGCACGGCACCCCAGACCAGGTCGATGTCCTGGCGCGACTCGCCCGCCTGGGCGAGGCAGTCGTCGACGGTCGCCAGCTCGGAGAAGGCGCGTTCGATCTCGTCGCGCGTGATGGCCGAGAAACGGGCACGGTGGATCGGCGCGTTCTTGTTGACCTCGCGCACCAGTCCGCGCGCGTCCGAGCCGATGAGCTCGCCCTCGCGGTCGAAGTCGGTCGCGATGATGATCTCGTCGGCCTTCTTGGCGAGGTTCTTCAAGGCCCGGATGAGCTCGCGCTCGGCGGGCGTCTTGCCGACCGGCGCGTAGACGAGGTACGGCAGCGATGCGAGCTTCCAAGTCTTCAGGTCGACACCGTCGACGGTGAAGGGCTTCTTCTTGGGCCACGGCGGAGTGGCGAGCGTCGCGGGGATCGTCGCGGGCGTGGCCGCGCCCTCCTCCCACACCGCCTTCCATCCGCCGTCGAACACGAGCTGCAGCGGAAAGTCCACGCCGAGGATGTGGCCCTTGAGACCCACCGACACCCAGTCCTCGCCGTCGCGGCGGAACTCGTAGATGGGCGTGTTGTAGACCTTGCCGGTCTTGGGCTTACCGGTGGCGAGGATCTCCGCGAGCTTCTTCGCGGCGATGTTCTTCTCGGTGACGACGAGCTTCAAAGTGGCGCCTCCATGCGGCGGTCGATTGTTGGAGCCGAGTATACACACGGCCGTCAACCCCACCGCGCAACCGGGGAGCCGCGAGCCACGCACCCCGAAGGGGTGGGCTGCGTCTTGGGTCAGAGACCGATCTCGGACGCGCGCGCCTGCATCGCCGAAAGTGAGAGCGCGAGGAACTCCTCGCGATCGAGGCCGAGCATCTCGTGTCCCGCCATCTGGTCACGGGAGGCGCCGCGGGCGAAGGACTTCTCCTTCCAGCGCTTCTTGAGGCTGCGCACCTCGACGCCGGCGAGGTCCTTGTCGGGGCGCACGAGGGCGGCCGCGACGATGAAGCCGGTCGTCGGGTCGGCGCACCACAGCGCGTGGTCCATCTGCGTCTCGCGCTCGGCCTTGTCGGCATGCGCGAGGATCGCGTGGATCATCTCGGGGTCGATCATGCCCTCGAGCTCGGCGGCGGACACCAGCCCGTGGCGCGCCGGGTCATCGGCGGTCTCGGCGTAGTCGAGATCGTGCAGCAGACCGGCGAGCGCCCAGCGCGCGGCCGTGTCGGCGTCGAGGCCGAGGCGCTCGGCAAGGGCGCGCATGATGATCTCGGTCGCGACGCAGTGATTGACGAGGTTGGGCTGGGCAACGCGCTCGGCGACGAGCGCGAACGCCTCGTCCCGGGAGATCACTTGGGGTCCTTGCCCGCCGCCACGCGCACCGTCTCGATGCGCTGCGCGAGCCACTCGGCCCACGCGTCCACGCCCTCGCCCTTGGTCGCGCTCATCTTGAAGATCGGCGCCTGCGGGTTCAGCGAGCGGACCACGCCGTCGAACTCCGGCTCGTCGAAGTCGAACACCGGCATGGTGTCGACCTTGTTGAGGATGACGGCCTCGGAGATCTGGAAGATGCCGGGATACTTGTACGGCTTGTCATGGCCCTCCGGCACCGACAGGATCATGACCTTGGCGTGCTCGCCGAGATAGAACTCGGTGGGACACACGAGGTTGCCGACGTTCTCGATGATGATGAGGTCGAGCGTGTCCAGATCCAGTGCCGCGACCGCGCGCTGGATCATGTCGCTTTCGAGGTGACACGCTCCCCCGGTGTTGATCTGGACAGCGGGGATGCCGTGCGCCTTGACCTTCTCGGCGTCGACCTTGCTCGCGATGTCGCCTTCGATGACCGCGATGCCGTAGCGTTCGCGCAGCGCGGCGATGGTGGCAAGGATCGTCGAGGTCTTGCCGGCGCCGGGGCTCGCCATCAGGTCGAGGACGAAGACGCCCTTCTCGTCAAAGACGGTCCGGTTGGTCGCGGCGAGCTTCTCGTTCTTGTCGAGTATGGGCTTGGAGAGGTCGATCGTGGCCATGCGCTTCACTCCTCCGTGGCCGCAGGCGAACTCTCGCCCTCGGCCTCGTCGTCTGTCTCAATCGAGTCGATCTGAAGCTCGCGCCCCTGAAGCAGCGTGATGTTGAAGGAGTCACACTGGGGGCACACCATCTGGAACCGGTCGTGGTCGTACTCGGTCCCGCAGTCATTGCAGCGCGAGCGCGCCGGGATCATGTTCACGGTCAGGACCGCGCCCTCGGCCATGGTGTCCGGCGTCAGCGCGTCGAAAGCGAACTGGAGGGCATACTCGACGACCTCGGTGAGCTCACCCACGCTCACCCGGATCTCGGTGATACGCACGCCGCCCGCGTTCTGGGCCGCTTCGATCGAGGCGTCGAGGATTCCTTGCGTGATGCCCATCTCGTGCATGAACTACCCCTTTGCGAGTGCCTGCTCGATCTCTTCCGGACTGAGGCCCTGATCCTCGAGCTCCTCGCGGCGCTTCTGCGCGCGGATCCGGCGAGAGAGTACGGCCCGCGAGAGCAGCATGCTGGCCTCGTAAAGCAGCACGAGAGCACCGAACAGCGCGCCCATCGTCACGGGAGACCAGTCCGGCGTCGCCACGGCGGCCACACACATCATGATGACGTAGGCGACCCGCCAGCTCTGCCGCAGCTTCTTGTACGAGATGACGTTGAAGATGAGCAGGTAGAACACGATGACCGGCAGCTGAAACCCGATGCCGAACGCCAAGAGCAGCAGGGTCACCGCCTGGAACCACAACGCGGCGTCGGGAAGCACTCCGAGCGTCGTGGAGTCCACCTGGCCGATCATCCACTGGAACGCGGCCGGCTCGACGATCAGATAGCAGAACACGATGCCGGCGGCGAACAGCGCCACCATCGAGAAGAACGTCGGCACGACGTAGCGGCGCTCCCGGGGCTTGAGAGCCGGCAGGAAGAACGCCATCGTCTGCCAGATGATGATGGGGCTTGCGACGACGAGCGACGCGTACATCGCGACTTTGAAGCGCAGCGTGAACCCGCCAAAGGGACCGAGCACGTTGAGCTGCGTGACGCCGGCGTCTTTGAGGTAGGGCAAGACCGGCGCGAGCACGAAGTCGTAGATGTTCCAGGCGAAGCCGTAGAGCGCGAGCGACGCCACGGCGACCACGCCGATGACGATGAAGAGCCGCTGACGCAGCTCGGCGAGATGCTCGAAGAATGGCATGCGTGCGGGAGTGATGGGCATGGTGTCAGGCGAGGAGGGCTACTCCTCGTCCTCCTCTTCCTCGTCCTCGTCGGTGGCTGCCCAAATGGCCTGCGCCGCCGCGGAGGGGGCGTCGGACTTCTCGTCGGCCACTGCCTCGGTGTCTTTGGGTGTGAGCAACGGGTTGGGCGTCGCGGGCTTGGAGTCCGACGAGTACATCTCGCTGCGGATCACGCGCTCCATGTCTTCCTGGGCGCGCTTGAACGTGCGCATCGCCTTACCGAGCGTACGCGCCAACTCCGGAACCTTGTCGGGTCCGAAGATCAGGAACGCGAACAGCGCGATGATGGCGAGCTCGGTGCCGCCTATTCCGAACACAACCCCGCCTTTACCTCGTGACGCTCGACAGGCCGGTCACGGCCTGCCTCCGGTGGTACCGGCCACCGGAGCCGAGCGACTAGAACTGCTTGGCTTCTGAGACCTCGGAGAAGATGGGGAACACCTTGTCGAGGCCGGTGATGCGGAAGATCTTGAGAATGTTGTCGCGAGTGCAGACCACGCGCACCACGCCGTCACGCTCGCGGGCCCGTCGCAGTGCGCTCACGAGCACGCCGAGACCGGAGCTGTCGATGAAGCCCACCTGCTCGAGGTCGACGATGACGTTCTCGCAACCGCCCTCGATGACCGACACGAGCTCTTCTTTGAGGCGCGGCGCCGTGTAGACGTCGACCTCGCCGGTGAGCGATACCACACACACGCTGTTATCACGCTCGGTTCTGATGTCGAGTTCCATGCTCACGTGGCTCCTTGCGCCTACGGATGACGGTGAAAGTGATTGTAACGCTCGCAGGTCACTACTCAAAGTGCAGACGCTCGCGGTGCATGGCGTGCAATCCTCATGCCTTCGGGGTAAAACCTTTACGATTTCGCAGACAAGGAAGGACGTCATGGCACTCACCATCGATCTCGCTCAGGAACCCTCGTTCTGGGTGCTCAAGCTCGACGGGGACCTGGACTACGGGGAATGCGCCTCGTTCAGGATGAGTATCGACCGCATCCTCAAGTCCGCGCCGGCTTCCACGATCGTCGACCTGTCCGGTCTCGAGTACCTGGACAGCTCAGGGCTCGGCCTGCTGCTCTCGCTCTCCAAGGAGTACGGGGCGCAGGGCGGCAAGCTCGTGCTGGTCACCAACGAGACGGTCGACAACATCTTGTCGCTCACGCGACTCAACGGCATCTTCTCCACGGCGGTATCCCTGGAAGAGGCCGAGCAGATCGTGGGATCCGTCAACTGATCCTCTGACGAGCCGGCAGCAGAAGCAGAACGGGCACCCCTGAGGGTGCCCGTTTTCATTGCGCGTTGATGTTGGGGTTCGCCTACGGCGTGGACGTGGTCTGCGCAGCCGCCTCATCGAGCTTCTTGAGGGCGTCCTTGGCTGCCTGGGCCCGGTCGCCCTTGGGATCGAGCTTCAGGTACCGGTTCAGCGCTTCCTTGGACTTGTCCAGCTGCCCGGCTTGGGCGTAGAAGTTGCCGAGGTTGAACCACAGGACCGGGAGGTCCGGCTGGATGACGACCGCCTTCTCCATCCACAGGATCGCGCCGTTGACGTCACCGGTGCTGTACAGCGTGATCGCGTAGTCGCCGAGCACGGGCGCCTCGGTGGCCTTGATCTTGAGCGCCTTGTCGTAGGCGTCCTTGGCGTTGGTGTAGAGGCTGAAGCGCAACTCCGCCTGCGCCGTGGTCAGTTGCGACTGCTGAGCCTGCGCGAAGGTCTGCTCGAGGCCGCCGGCCCAGTCCATGTAGGTGTTGCCGAGGTTGACGAGCACGGTGTAGCTCGTCGGCTCACTCTGGAGGAGCTGCGTGAACGCATCGACCTGCGGCTGGTACTGCTGCTTGAGCGCATCAGACGCATTGGCGGTCGTGTTCGCAGGCTTGGACTGGCCCCCCGTGAACAGCGTGTAGATGCTAGTGCCGCCCAAACCGATGAAGCTCATCACGAACGCGATGATGACCACCCACAGAACGACCTTCATCCATGCGGGAGTGTTTGACTTGTCAATCGCCACGAAGCCCCTCCTCCTCAGACACCGATGCGGGTCCGGACCGGCGAGAGCCGCCGGTGACCGAACCCGCATCCGGTTCGAATGCTGCTACTTGCCGGTGGTCTCAGCGGAGCCGCTGGCCGCGCCGCCACCGATGTTGGGGTGACCGGCCGGAAGCTGGCCGCCCTGGAGCTGCTCGGGGGTGAGCTGCGGGGCGGTACCGGCACCGCCGGCCGCGCCTGCGCCCGCGCCGGTGGCCGCACCCGTGGGGGCCGGAACGTCGCTGCCACCGATGGGGAGCACGACGCCGATGATCACGCCGATGAGAAGCCCGATGACGCCGATGAGCACGGCGATGGTCATCGTGACGGTCTGCGCGGCGGGGGCGGCCGGTGCGGCCGACTTGCTCGCCGGACGCGAAGACGCCGCCGGCTTCTTGGCCGGGGCGGCCTTGGCTGCCTTCTGCTCAGCGGCCGGGGCGGCCTGCTCGTCCTCGTCGAAGAAGAAGTCCTGATCGCTCACGTGTGTGATCCTCCTGTGTTGGACGGGAGCCATGGCGCCCGCGCCTCTGCCTGCCTGAACCGTCGGATAGTATAGCACGCGTCCCCGCGCGCTCCCTGCTGCTTTGCACACCAAACAGCAACCCGCGCGCCAATGATTTCAGGAGACTTAAGCGTGCGGTCGCGCGCTAGTTGCGCAGCTTCATCCGCATCTCTTCGGCCCGCGCGAACACCCGCTCGTTGTCCAGGGTGCGCCACTCGCGGTTCTCGTAGACGACCTCGCCTGCGATCATCGTCCAGAGCACGTTCTCCTGGTTGGCGGTGTGCACGAGCGTGCCGTACGGGTAGTGCGTCGGGATCTGGTGGGACTTGGACAGGTCGACCGCGATGATGTCGGCCTGCTTGCCCGGTTCCAGCGAACCGACCTGGTCGTCGATGCCCAACGCGCGCGCCGCATCGAGCGTGGCCATCTTGACGAACTGGCGAGCGGGGATGAAGTGCTCCTCGCCGAGAACGGCCCGCTGCACGAGCAGACCGATGCGCATCTCCTCGAACACGTCCATCGAGTTGGACGCCGCAGGCGAGTCGGTGCCAAGGCCCACGCGCAGCCCCGCGCGCAAGAAGTCGCTGACCGGTGCGATACCCATGCCGAGCTTGGCGTTGCAGCGGGGGCAGTGCGCCACCGCGACGTCGTGGCTGGCGAGAATCTCGATGTCGTCGGCGTCGACCTGCGTCAGATGCACGGCCATCACGTTCGGCGCATCGAACAGGCCCCACTGCAGCACGTAGCGCACGGGGCTCACGCCGGTGGGCAGCCACAGGGGCGCCTCGGCGTCGAACTCGTCGCGGACGTCTGTCGCCAGCATCGAGGACCCGTACTTGACGAACTGGTACTCCTCGCGGCTTCCCGCCAAGTGCACCGTCACGGGCGTGCCGTCCATCGCGAACGCCGCCACCTTGCGGAACAGCTCGGGGTGGCACGAGTAGGGCGCATGGGGGGCGATGCCCACGCTGATGCGCTTCGCGTCGCTCGTGGCGCGCCAGGCCTCGATGTCGGCGGCTGCCGTCGCCATCGTGGCGTCGACCTTGCGCCGGTCCATCGTCGCGACCTCGCGATAGATCACACCGCGCAGGCCCGAGGCCTGGACCGCATGACCCGACGCGCCGGTCTCGGTGATGTCGGCGACGGTGGTGATGCCGGACTGGACGGCCTCGAGCGCGCCGAGCAGCGCCGAATCGTCCCAGTCCTGAGATGAGAACAGCTGCTCCTTCTGCAGGAGCTGCAGCTTCCAGCGCGAGTAGGGCAAGTCGTCGACGAGGCCGCGCATCGCCGTGTACTCGAGATGCGTGTGCACGTCGACGAAGCCCGGCAGCAACGCCGCGAGGCCGAAGTCGACGATCTCCTCTTCGGGGTGAAGGTCACGCAGATGGTCCAGGTCGCCGATCTCGACGATCTTGTCGTCTCTGACCAGGACGGCTCCGAACTCGATGTGCGGAGCGGCGATCGGAAGCACGTAGCGCGCGGTGAGAAGCATGGGTTCCTCCGAAGTGGTGGCTCGAATGCGATTCTACCGCACCCGCGCCCACGTCACCTGCTACTTGACCGCAGTGTGCAGCGCCACGATGCCCCCCGACAGATCGCGCCACGTGATCGCCGAGAACCCCGCCGCGCGCAGCTCCGCCGCGAGCTGAGGCTGCGTGGGGAAGCGGCGGATGGAGTCGTTGAGGTACACGAAGGAGTCACGATCGCCGGTGAGCACGCCGCCGATCGCCGGGATGGCGGTGTAGAGGTAGGCGTGATACGCGGCCCGCCAGGGCGCGAAGGTGGGCCGGCTGAACTCGAGCACCACGTAGCGCCCGCCGGGCTTGAGGACGCGCAGCACCTCGGCGAAGTTGCGGTCGCGCTCGGGGAAGTTGCGGACCCCGAAGGCGACCGTCACGACGTCGAAGCTGGCGTCATCGAAGGGCAGGTCCTGCGCGTCGGCGAGGTGTACCGACATGCTGGTGGGGCCCTCGTACTGAGCGATCTTGCGCTCGGCCACCTCGAGCATCTCGGGGGTGAAGTCGGTCACGAGGATCTCGGCCGGTGCGGCCTGTCGGGCGATCGCGAGCGACACGTCGCCCGTGCCCGCCGCAAGGTCGAGCACCCGCGAGCCGCGGTCCAGAGCGCAGGCCTTCACGAGCGCGCGGCGCCACGAGCGGTCGATGCCCATGCTGGCGAGCATGTTGAAGGTGTCGTAGCGGCCCGCGATGTTGGAGAAGATGCCGCGGACGCGCTCGGTGGTCGCTTCGCCGGGCGCAGGGGTCTGCTCGGGCATGTGGGCTCTTAGCCTTCCGGTTTCACCGCGGGCACCGTGGGCCGCGGGTGCTGATCGGACGTGGCGGGGCGGTACTCCCCGCGCTTGCGCCCGACAAGGTTACCCACATTCTCGCGGACGAACAAACTGGCGGCCGCGGCGACGTGCTTGAGCTCCACGGAGTGGGGCCAGTTCAGCTCGGTCTTCTCGCAGACGGTGGACTCGGAGAGGCGGTCGAACTCCTCCTTGAGGGCCCACAGCCCCAGGTCGTGCGTCTCGGCGGGGCCTGCGAGGATGTCGTCGATGCGACGCATGGCCACGCGCGCCTCGGCCACCCGCGCCTCCGTGCGCGCAGCCGTCACCTGATCGATGATGCCGGCGTCGGCCTTGATGCGGTTGAGCGCCAGGCCCGCGTCGTAGGTCGCCTCGACCATGTCGTCGGGACTCATGCTCGCGCTCTCGTAGTTCATGATGTGCTTCCACGACGGCAGGACCATGCGCTCGCGGTGCTGCTCGAGCGTCTTGGCGCGCAGGGTGTAGCCGTGCGCCTCGGGGTTGTCGAACGCGCGCGATCCCGGATCGAGGAACGGCGCCATCGGGCTGATGAAGCACAGCAGGCGCGGGTCGTTGCCCACCGCCGCATAGAGGTGCTTGACGTAGTCGGCGGTCTCCCGGACCGACTCGGCGGTCTGCGTGGGGATGCCGGTCATGAAGTACAGGTCGAAACGAGAGCACCCGTTCTTCAGCGCGGCCTTCACGGTCTCCTCGACCTGGTCGATCGTGTAGTGGCTCTTGCCAAAGGCGGCGCGCACGCCGTCATCGTGGCTCTCGACGCTGATCTCGACGGAGTAGTCGTTGAGGTGGCCGTCGAGGAACTCGTAGAACTCCTCGTGCGGCGGCTTGAAGAACTCGAAGCCGATCGGGTTCTTCATCTTGATGCGCTGCAGGCCTTTGACGAAGTCGCGCGTGTAGGTGCGCCCCGCCTGCAAGAAGTCGTTGAGGACGAACATCGGCCCCGGGATGTAGCGCTGGATGTGCTCGATGTCGCGCACGAGCAGATCCGGGTCGCGGAAGGCGACCTTGTCGCGGCCGAAATGCTCGCGGAACGAGTACGCCGAACCGCCGCAGGTCACGCAGTCGTGCGTGCAGCCGCGACACGTGAGCGACGCGCAGACCGGGTACTTGAGCCAGTCCTTGAACGGCACGACGCCCATCATGTCGCGATAGCGGATGACGGACTTCATGTTGAACGAGTAGTCGAGCGAAATGGAGTTCATGTCCGCCGGCACCCAGGAGAGCGGGTTGACGTGCACCGAACCGGTGGCGTCCTTCCACGTCAGGTTGGGGACCTCGTCGAGACTGCCCTTGCCCTTGAGCACCTCGATGAGCAGACGCGAGGGCTCCTCGGTCGAGTCGCCGCGCAACACGAAGTCGACACAGTCGTAGCCCGCGAGCTCCTCATGGAAGTAGCTCGACGAGAGCCCGCCAAAGACGACCGGCGTGTCCGGGTGGCACTTCTTGACGAGCCGCGCGACCTCGATCGAGCCGTGGCAATGAGGCAGCCAGTGCAGGTCGACACCGAACAGCGTCGCGTCGAGCGAGCGGATGTAGGCCTCGACGTCGAAGTCGGGCTTGTTGAGCATCAGCACCGCGAGGTTGACGATGCGCACGCGGATGCCGTGGCGCTCGAGGTACTCGGCCATGGTGGTGAAACCCAGCGGGTACATCTCGAAGATCGGGGTGGAGGGAACCATGTCGGACACGGGGCCGAACATGATGGAGCGCTCGCGGAAGTCGAACACCGCAGGAGCGTGAAGAAGCACGAAGTCGACGCGAGGCATGGCTGCGCAGGTCCTTTCCGTATGACGACTCCGGATACCCTGCGGCCCTCGCCGCGCCCCCTGCCCCGAGAGGCAGGAGCCGAGTGTAACACGCGAGCGCAGCACTCCTCCACGAGGCCGTACCAGCAGGTTCTGCGCGAGTGCGGCAATCCCTGCAACGCGGAGCGCCGTCTAGAGGTCGGCACCTCGCGCGGGCTTGCAGCGACACGCGAGTGACTTGATGTCGCACGGCATGCGCACGTGCGTGACCTCGACCCCGTGCGGTCGCTCGAGGCGAATCGCCGGGGTCAACAGGAGCACCCCCGTGATCCCGGCCCCTGCGAGCAGGTCGAGCGTCGCCTGCACCCAGCCCGGAGACGTTGCCACCAGGGCCACGGACACTCCCAGCGGGGGCACGAGGCGCGGGATATCCGACACGTGCGCCACGGTGATGCCGTTGACCACGGCGCCCGTATCCCCTTCCAACTCGGAGAAGAAGGCGACCGGCTCCACCCCATAGCTGTGGGCGGGAAACACCACCGAGAGCGCCTCGATCATCTGCACCGACCCGACCTTCACGATCGGGTACTCGTCCCGGAGTCCCAGGAACTCCTGAATGGCGCCGAACAGCACGACCATATCGTAGCCGGCACCGGGACGCCCGCCGCCGCCCACGAACGAGAGGTCGCGCCGCACGGTCTCGTCTTTGATGTCGAGAGACTCAGCGAGCTGACGCGACGTGATGCGGCCGGCGACGCCTGTCCTCAGCGCTTCACCGAGGTAGCAGTGGTACAGCGAAAGGCGGTACACCGAAGCGTCCGAGATACGTGCGCCATCACTCACGATGCAGACCCTTCATGTCCTTGCGCTGCCCCCGGCGCCCGGCGGCGTGGATCGGGCGCACTATTGCGACGCGCCCGGTCCGTTCACGTGGCAGTTGGCGCAGTAGGTCGGGTCGTGGCACTCGAAGCATGCGTTGGCGCCCGAGGTGCGGACGGCGTCCGGGTGCTGCTTGAGCCACGGCACCTTGGTGTCGTACTTCCAGTCGAGCGCGGACCCGTGGTGGCACTCGTTGCAGAACTGGTTCACGTCGCCGTGGCACTTGGCACACACCTGCGGGTCGGCCTTGCCGGCAGCCCCGTGGGTCTTCTTGAAGTCCGCCGGGTGCGGCATCTCCACGCCGTGGCAGTCGGTGCAGAACGTCTCCTTATGGCACGTGTAGCACTCGTTGATCTCACCGACGCGCGGCAGCGACGGTCCGATGCCCTCGCCTGCGGCCTCGCCCTCACCCTTGCCACCGGCGGCCTCGGCCTCGCCCTCCTTGGCCTGCTTAGCGGCTTCGGCGGATGCCGTAGCGCCCTCGGAGCCGGCCACACGGCTCGCCTCTTCCTGGGCAAGCGCGGCGTGGCCCTCGGGGAAGAAGCCGGGCTCGAGATGCGACGGCGGCTTGAGCTGGAACTCGGGCGTGTGGCACAGGGCGCACTCGCCGGGGGCGGTGATCGGACCGGCGGGCTCACCCTGCGTGTGGCAGCGGAAGCACGCGGTCATGCTCATGAAGTCCTCGTGCTTCTTGTTGGGCTCCCCGGTCGCCGGATCGGTCAGCGTCAGCTCGAAGTCCTCGACGTGCGCGGTCCGGTTGTGACAGATGGCGCACGTCACTTCCTTCTCGGAGTGCACCTTGTGGTCGATGACGATGCCGGGCGAGGGGGTCACGGGACGCAGGTCCAGGTTGTGGCACTGCGTGCACTGACCCTCCTTCATCGTGAGGCTGACCTCGGACTCGGGATTGAGCGGCAGCTCGAAGTTGTCGGTCACCGTCAGGTACAGCTCGCCCAGGGCCTCGGCCTTGTGCAGGATGAACACGATGGGGTTCGCGTTGACGGGCATGTGACATGCCATGCAGCTGATCTCGCTGTGCGGCGAGTGCTCGTAGGCGGTGATGGTGTCGTCCTGGACCTTGTGGCAGCCGTTGGCGCAGAACCAGCGGGTCGACGTCACGCCGAGCGCCACGATCATGACGGCCGCGAGCACCAGGATGCCGACACCGGTCCAGATGATGAAGCGCGGCCGGGTGACCGGATTCTTGAAGCCATCGAGCGAGATGCGAGGCATGAATCTCTCCGAACGCTAGAAGTCGATACCGACGCGCTTGCCGGGCGTGACGGCGTGACACATCAGGCAGTTGCCGTCGAGCGGGGCCGGGAAGTAGCGGAGCATGGTGTTGTACTTGGTGCCGTGCGGATTATGGCACGACGAGGTGCACGTGAGGTTCTCGCGCGCGTTGACGTCGTAGTGGGTCGGACGCACCGGGTGGTTGTTGCGCCGCACCGTCTTGGACGATTCGTCGTAGCCACTGGGCGGGTGGCACTGCAGGCACAGGTCGGGGTTCGACTCGCGCAGGATCGGCGTGTAGGGAGAGCCGTGCGGGGTGTGGCAGGTGATGCAGAGCTGCTCGTCGTGTGCGGACGCCGCGAACGCCTGCTCGTAGCTGCCATGGCACTGATAGCAGAACTGGTTGTCCTTCGCGTTGAGCAGACCCGCGTACTGTGCCGCGTGCGGGTCGTGGCAGCTCGCGCACTTGAGCGTCAGCCCGACCGGGTGATGGCTCGCCTGGGCGAACTGGTTCTCGATCCCGGGGTGGCAGTTGTAGCAGAGTCGCGGCTGCTCGGCGTCGAGCAGCGGACGATAGTTCGAGCCGTGCGGCTCGTGACAACCGGTGCAGTCATCGTTGAGGAACGGCGCATGCTGGACCGGAAGCCCGCCGAGTACGGCCACCGACGGGTGACACCGGAAGCACAGGTCACGCTGGTTGGTGAGGATGATGCCCCGGTAGTTCGAGGCGTGGGGGTCGTGGCAGTCGGTACACCAGCCCTGCGCCGCGGGCGGGTGCGCCTGTTCGCGAGAGAGCTCCATGCCCATGGGGTGGCAGGTGAAGCAGATCTTGTTGGGAGCCTGCGTCAGCAGCGACCGGTAGTTCGACGCATGCGGGTTGTGGCAGTTCGAGCAGCGGCCCGTCATGAACGGCTGGTGCGGGAAGTCGTCCGAGAGCTTGGCCGCAAGGTCGCCGTGGCACATCCAGCACAGGTCCTTCTCGGGCAGGACGAGGGTGGACTTACCGCCCTGGATCTTGGCGCTCGTGACCGTGGTCCCGCCCGCGCCGGTCGTCCCGATCGTCGCGGCGTCGCCCTCGGCGAGGGTGAACCACCACTTGAGCGGCAGCCACTGCAGCGAGGTCGTCCAGCGGCGCCACACCCGACCGGGGTCTTTGGTGACAGACACCGTGATCTTCTTGCCGTGCGGCGTGTGACAGGTCGTGCATTCCTTCAGCGCGAACGGCGAGTGGACCGCCGTTTTGGAGAAGTCCGGGATCAGCTCGGTATGGCACTGGAGGCAGGCCATGTTGCGCGCGATGAAGCGTGCCTGCTCAGGCCCGCCGGTCACCCACACGCGGGCGCTCGTGACCACACAGAACATCAGAAGCAGAAGCAGCAGGATGACCGCGAGCAGCCCCCACCAACGGCGCTCTCGCGGCCTTTCCTCTTCTTCCGATTGCATGTCGACGTCGTCAGTGACGACCTCGGGATCGGTCAACGACCCTCCTCTTCGCACCGCGTGCATCATCTGAGCGAGCACGGTTGTTTGCGGCACGAGGTATCGCTCTCAGTCTAGCACGCGCACGTCGCTCTATGAACCTTCATTATCGTCTCCACGAGAACGGTCAGACGCCTGTTCAGGCGCGTCAGAAGTGCCGTCTGCGCGCTGGCTCGGGACACCCTGGCCCCCCGCTTCGACTGCCGCGCGGGCGGCTGCTGCCACCACTCGCTCAGCGAACACCGGGTCCGAGCGGTGGTTGCGGACAAGGACGCGCAGGCTCCCCGTCCCCTCATCGTCGACGGCGTACATGACCCACGCCGTGCGCGCCGGCACGAACATGGTCAGGGCAAGGCCGGCAACGGCCGTGAAGAAGAGCAGGTAGATGGGGTACACCGACCAGTCGTCGGCGACGGTCAGGCGCGCGTAGTAGCCCATCGCGTCGTAGCGCAGCATCCGGTCACGCACCCCCACCGACTCCCCCGGCGACAGGACCGTGACGGTCGACTCGCCGCTGAGAGGATCGAAGACGGCCACCCGCACGCGGGCGTCCTCGACCTTCACGGGCTTGTCGGACTCGGGCGGGGCGACAGTCAGGGTGACCTCCACGGCCCTCACGGCGGCATCCTCGCCGGAGACGAGCAGCGCGTAGGGCGTGTAGTCCTTGGTGCCGGACTTCCCCGGAAAGTCGATGATCCCGCGCTGGGTGGTCACCTCGGTACCATCGGCGGCCAGCAGCGTGACCTGCGGCGAGATCCCGTACTCACCCTGGTGGACGAGAAGTGCCCCGTAGCGCAGCGGGTGATTGTCGTAGACGGCGCGTTTGGCGACGACCTCGTCACCGCGCACGAGCGAGACGACGGGGACCTCTCCGCGCTCGACACTGCCGGTCTTGTAGTCGAGCAACAGGTCGTCGACCCGAAGCCGCAGATCGCCGTAGCGCTGGACATAGAGCGGTCCCGCCTGCCCTTTTGGGAAGCTGCCGACCGCGTAGGGCGCGCCGTCACCGACCGGGATGCCGATGATCCCCTCGAAGCGGGTGAGTTGTCCGAGGGCGACAACCACGAACAGGCCCACAAGAGACCAGTGGAAGATCGGGCTCCCCAAGACACCCGACCGCCCTGCGCGAGCGCGCACGACCCGCGGCGTGGCCCGGACCTCGAGCCTCATGTCTCGCAGTTCGCGCTTGGCGGCATCGAGTCCGGCCGGCCCCGGGCAGTCGAACGCGGCGAGCGGCGAACGCTCGAGCGCGCGGATCGTCGAATCCGAGACGCCCTCGGCCGCAGCGCGCAGTGCGCGGACGGCGCCCGCGGTGCGCTCCCATGCGCATGCGGCCGTGGACAGCGCCAGCCACGCGACCAGGAACAGGAACACCGGGTTGGTGAATGCCGACTTGAGGCCCAGGGCCTCGCCCGCGCGAGCCAACGCCGGGTTCTCGGCAACGAGAGCGGGCAGGCCGGTGGGGGTGCCGGGATCGAAGTAGAGCGTGCCGACGATCGACCAGAGTGTGCACGCGAACAGCAACCAGAGGGCGACCTTGCGCGACCTGAGGAATCGCCAGATGCGCGCGCCGGGATTCACGGTCCCCCGAACGCTACGGCAGCACGTGGCAGTTGGCGCAGAGTGCCGTGCCGGACGGCTCGATCAGCAGGCGCTGTCCGACCGTCTCGTGCGGGAAGTTCTGGAAGCGCGGGTTGCCCGTGGTGGCGCCGTCTACCGGTGCCGAGAAGGTCTGGGTCGTCGAGACGGAGAACACGGGATTGTTGCTCGCGTCGATGCTGCCGACCGAACGCGCGTCCTCGTGGCACTGCATGCAGATCGGTCGCTCGCTGTGACCCACTCCGGCGGCCGCCCCATTGCGATCGGGCATGATGTAGCCGAAGTTGTCGCCGCCGAGCCGTCCGGTGGTGGTCGTGGTCGTGTTGACGCCCGTGAGCTTCTGGACGTTCTCGTAGTTGCGGCCGTCGGCATTGGTGGCGGACTCGTGCCCGTTCGCGTGGTTCACGAGGCTGCTCGCGTGACACGCGGCACACCATTCCGACCCGTACGTGTCGACGGGAGCGGTGGCATGCGTGGGCGACTTGCGCAGGAGGCGGTTGCTCGCGACCGAGGCGGTCGCCGTGGTGTCGGTCGTCGAACGGCGGCGATCGCCGACGAACGGGGCGACCGTGTTGGAGTCGTGAGGGCTGTGGCAGTCGGTGCACGTCAGGGCGCCGTCCATGCCGGTGAAGGTGGTGGGCGTCGAGCCCGGGACGTTCACGAGGCCCGAGGTCGCGCTGATGCTCTCCATGCCGACGCGGTGACCGGACACGGTCGCGGTCGGAACGCGAGCGGCGATCACGCCATAGACCCCGCCGCCGCCGGTGCCGTCATGGCAGGTGTTGCAGGTCTCTTCCATCGTCGCGCCGGGGAGCAGCATCGACTCGCCCGCCGAATCGTGCACGACGTGGCAGCTATCGCACTTCTGGGTACCTGAGGTGTAGCCGCCGTGCGGACCCTTGCGGGTCGGGGCGACGGTGGGAGACGAGACGCCGGCCTCCAGGCCGTGACACGTGGGACACGAGGCGGTGGGCGTGTCGGAAGGATTCGTGCTCGCCGAAGACTCCTGGTACGCGAATGCGGGAGTCGCGGACAAGGCCACGAATGCAGCCACCACTATGAGAACCCTGAAGAAGGGCTTGGACACGCCGGCCCACCTGTCGAGTAGAAGAACCCTATTTGAGCAGTACGTTGCGGGTTTCATCGTACAGGCACCTCGATGCTGAAGCAACCTATCTGTGTCGTAGGACACAGTCACTTTATCGACCTGCAAGGCGTATCACTTGAACTCGCTGGTTCGCTCGGTCGGCGACCACGATGCGGTCCCTGCGAACGTTGACGTCATTGGGGAAGTTCAACTGCCCCTCCGCCGTGCCTCGCACCCCGTAAGTAGCAATGACCTTGCCGTCTTGACCAAGCTTAACGATATCCTGCGCGAGGGGGTCCGCCACGAGGATGGACCCGTCGCGCATCAGCGACATCCCGCGCGGCAGGATGAACGGGTTCTTGGTCTCCTTGTTCAGGTCGGTGATCCGACGACCCGTCACCCACAGGGGCTTGCGCTCGCGGTCGAACGCGATGACGCGGTTGTGGTTGGAGTCTGAAACGTACACCCGTCCGGCCGAGTCGACGGCCACGCCGCCCGGCCGATCCATGCCGGTCGGGCCGAGGCCGGGCATGCCGAACTGCTCGACGAACTTGCCTTGTGTCGTGAACACCACGATCTGGTAGGCGTCGGTGGCGTACACCTTGCCATCGGCAACGGTCAGCGCGGTCACGGCTATCCCGCGTCCGTCCTGCCCGGAGCTGCCCTTGCCCACCGGCTTGTCCGGGTCGGGGAAGCGGCGCAGGAATTTGCCGGCCGGGTCGAACACCGAGATGGAGTCGTTGTAGAAGTCCGCGACGTAGACGTTGCCAGCCTCATCTGTCGCGACGTCGGTCGGGTAGTTGAGAAGGCCGGGCTTCCAGGTTCGCGGTGCGCCGGCCAGCGGCTTGGCAATCCCGTGACCGCCGACCTGGAACAAGAACTTGCCGTCCGCGTCGAACGCGCAGACCCGGTCGTTCTTGGTGTCGGCCACGTAGATACGCTTCGCGTCCGGGCTCCACGCGGCGCCCATGGGGGTGTTGAACGTGGGCGTCGCGCCCTTTCCCGGGCCATAGATCGCCAGCACCGGGATGATCTTGGCCTGCTCGTCGCCGCCCCGCTTGGTGAAGTCGGCGGGTCGTGAGAGCCAGTACAGATAGACGAGCAGCGCGATGAGGAGCACCGCGAGCACGCCCGCGAGTGTCGTGAACGTCTGGCGCGGTGTCAGGTAGAAGCCGGCGCGGTGCTCCGGGGAGGCCGGTTCCTCGGCATCGGACTCCGCCTCCGCAGTCGATGCCTCCCCCGTGCCATCCCCCTCGGGCCCGGGGTCTTGTGACTCGGACCCCTCATCGGGTTCGGCTTGGCTTTCGGTCGGCCCATCGGCGTCCTCGTTGCTGGGACCCAGATCCACGGCGCCGGAGTCGTCGAGCTCAAGGTCGCGCAGGATACGGACGATGTCGTCGGCGTGGGTCACCGCGCGGCGTCCAGGCGCTCGAGGCCCTGACGGGCGTCGGCCATGCCGGGCGCGTACTTCAGCGCGAGACGGTAACGCGCCACCGCCCAGTCCGGGTGCCCGGTCTTCTCGTAGCCGAGCCCGGTCAGGTACTGCAGATCGGCGATCTCCGGGTGCTGGCCCACGACCGGTTTGACGGTCTTGATGAGCGAGCGGTACTGCCCGCGGTCTGCGTAGTAGCGGCCCAGCTTGATCGCAGCGAGCGTATGGTCGGGACGGAGCTCCAGCACCTTCCACAAGACCGCTTCGGACTGCTTGTCGAGTCCCAGCTCGGAGAGCACCACGCCCTTGTTGTAGAGCGCTGCGGTGTCCGTCGGCGCCTTCTCGAGCGCGGCGTCGTACTCCTTGAGCGCCTTGTCGTAGCGCTCGTCTTGCTGGTAGGCGTAGCCGAGCCTGATGCGCGCGTCGACGTTTTCGGGGTTCTGGGCCACCGCCTGCGCCCACTTGTTGATCTCGTTCTGCTCCATCGTCGCCGCGCGGCTCTCGCCGCCCACGATGCCGCGCAGGACGAATCCGCCCACCCCGACGACCGCAAGAAGCAGCACGAGGACGAGCGCAGCGAGCCAGGCCGGCACGAAGTTGTCGTCGCGGCCGCGAGCCGGTGTCGTATCGGTGGCGTCACTCATGTTCAGAGAATCTCCAGTCGCGCGCTTGACTGCACACTGTCACCGACATCACTAGAGCAACCTCGGTGCCGAGCGCTCCGGCGTCAGGGCGCGGTCGTGGCGCTCGACTGCAGCGAGTTGAGCTGATCCGTCACGCCGGGCTGGCCCGGACGCCAGCTTTCGGCGAGCTTGAGGGTCGCGATGGCCTTGTCGAGCTGACCGCTCTCGCGGTACAGGCGGGTCAGGTCCAAGACGGCCTCCGTGTACGCCGGGTCCATCTTCACCGCGATCGACAGCTGCTTGATGGCCTCTTCCGGCTGGCGATTGAGCTCGTAGGCACGCGCGAGCTGCACGCGGATCGCCGGACCGTACGGCTCGACCTCGATGCCCCGCTTGCCGATGGCGATGGCCTTGTCGACGTAGGAGGGGTCGAGCGCCTGGGCTCCCATGTTGTAGAGGTTGGCGAGGAAGACGTAGTTGTCGTACTCCCACGGCACGAAGTCGATGGTGTCGATGAACGACTTCTCGGCCTCCACGAAGGCCTGACGTGCGGCGGCGAGATACTGCGAGGTGTCGCCCCCGCTCGCTGACGCGGTGTTGGCCGCCTGCAGGTTCGCGAGCACCTCGTCGGTGAGGGCTAGCCCGACCTCGGCGCGGTACATGTCGTTGAAGGGGTTGAGCTGGACCGCACGTTTGGTGAGCGCGGTGCGCGCCGCGCCCTGTGAGGCGATGCGCGCCTGGAGGTAGGCGTTGTCGGCCTGCATGTAGACGACCTGGTAGCCGATGCCGAACGCCGCGAGCACCACGACCGCGGCCGCGACGTACAGCCCCCAGCTCGGTGCCTTCACCTCGACCGAACGGGCGGTCGGAGCGAGAAGTACGGCCATCGAGATCCAGAGCAAGAACGTCGAGCCGGTGACGGACAGGCCGAAGAGCAGGTGCGTCACGTAGGCGGCACACGCGGCCCAGAACGCGGCGTGCAGCAGGCGGTTCGGCCCGCCCTCGCGCGACCAGGCCAGCGGGAACGAACGCACGGCCACCCAGCCGAGCAGCCCGTAGAACATCAGGACGCCCGGGATACCGATGCCCGCGGCGAGCTGCAGCGGGTAGTTGTGGACGTTGTCGGCCACGGAGAGATAGCCGCCGTCCTTGACGTACTCGATCGGCTTGTACTTGGGGAAGACGAGCCGGAAGGTGTCGGGGCCGAACCCGAAGATCGGCCGGTCCATGGTCGCCCGCCACGCGGCGTCCCAGATCTCGAAGCGCGTCTTGGCCGAACCCTCGCCGAACTTGAAGATCGAGGCCCAGCGCTTCGAGAAGTTCATGACCTCGTTGGCGTTTCCGAGGCTGCGCAGGATGAAGCCGCCCGCCGCCGCTGCCGTGACCCCGGCAAACACCCAGTCCTCGGTCTTCCACGGCGCGCGCTGGCGAACGGCGAAGGTGATCAGGCAGGCGAAGCCGACGATCGACCCGATCCACGCGCTGCGCGTGAAGGCGGTGACGATGACCGCGGCATTGAAGAGAAATCCGAGCCAGTAGATCGCCCGCCACACGAGGTTCTTCTCGGCGAGCGCCAGGCCGATCGAGACGAACGTGGAGAACATCAGGAAGCCGGCGAGCAGGTCGGGGTTACCGTACGTGGAGAACGAACGGTTCACCTCGAACGGCAGCTGGCCCCACTTGAGGAAGTCGAGGCCGAACGCCTGCAGCAAGCCGTAGCCGGCGACGAACACGCCCGACCAGAACAGCGACTGCGCGATGCGCCGGACCCGTGACGGCCGGTCGGCGAACTGCAGGACGAGGAAGTACATCGTCGCGTAGTTGATGAACGAGAGAAGGCCCTCGAAGCGGCGGTACTTGCCGAAGATCGCGGTGGCCGGGCTGATCGAGACGAACGACGAGATGGCGATCCACCCGAGCAATCCGAGCACGAGCCAGTCGACGGGCGTACGGCGCACCTTGCCGCCGCGCGTGAGGAGGTCCCACGCCCACGCGGCCAGTGCGACGAGCGTGAGCACGCGCTGGAGGAACACCTTGATGATGTCGAACTGGTCGTACGTCAGCGGCAGGGACGCCCCGAGCCACGTGAAGTTGCTGATGGCGAGCGGCACGACGAAGATCATCGTGAGAATCGAGAACCACGATATCTTCTGCGCGAGGCTCATGCCCTCAGTCGCGCTCGGCGACGAGGGCACCTTGCTCTGTGCAACCGCCGCGGGCTTGCGTTTGGCCATCTGATGAGCTCCTGTTCGAATGCATCGAGACGAGGCGACTGCTGGCCGCCGTGCCCCATTCTGCCGCAAATGCGCGGTGTGCGCGGAAAACCGCTCGCTAACGAACCGAAACGATATCGCTCGGTTGGCCGATGCGCCAGCCGGTGCCGTCCCAGACCTCGAAGGCGAAGCGATAGCGGCCGTGGCTGAGCGTCGGCGTGGCGAGAACCGACGTCGCCCGGCGCGCGGACGCTACGCGACCGGCCCACGACGCGATCGGCTTGTACGACCCGTCGGGCTGCACGCGGTACGCGCGCAGTCGGATCGACTTGCCGCCGAGACTGCCTCCGGCGGGCGCCTTGACCGTGAACGCCCGTCGAGCCAGCGGCTGCGAGCCGGCGACGTACGGCTTCATGCCTGTGCTGACGCGCGCGGCGAACAGCTGCGGAGATGTGAAGGCGCTGACCGCATCGCGCGCTGAGACCTCGAGCGTGTGCGCGCCCGCCCCGACACCGAGCACCCGGGCCTCGGCCGCCGGCGCGTAGGTGGCCGAGCCGTCCCACAGCCATGCGTACTCCGCGATGCCGCTGGGCGGCGTGCCGCCGTCGACGCCGGTCCAGCGCGCGAGCACGTCGTAGGTAGCCACGCCACTCGGACCGACGTGCATGAGGGTCGGCGTGACCCTGACCGCGCTCACGGTCGGCGGCGTCATGTCGACGGTGACGGTCGCGGTCCGAGACGAGACCACGCCCGCCGCCGACCGGTACTCGACCGTCACGGAGCGCACTCCCTCGCCATACAGATTCACCGTCGCGTACTCGATGTAAGGCTGCCAGTCGCCAAAGCCCGTCCCGGCATCGATGCGCA